>CAZDPQ010000005.1:0-47542 GCA_964507305.1 uncultured Oscillospiraceae bacterium | reverse complement strand
ACGCGGGTCTTTCAGGACGGGGCCTTGGCGGTTTCGATGATCGGCCGCGCGAATTGCAGGTAGCCCGCATCGGCCGGCACCCGCCCCGGCTCGCTGCGCCGGAACGCGGCGACATAAGCCGGCAGCTGCAGCGACAGGCCGTGGTACCACTGGTCGAAATCCACTTTTTTTGCGCCGCTCTTGTAATCCACAATACGGAACAGATCTCCGCTGCCGTCGATCCGGTCGGCCTTGCCCCGGAAATACACCGGGGATGACGTGCCGGGCAGGATCTCGAGCGCATTGCCGTTCCGGACCGAAAATTCCCACTCGATTTTCTCCGGCAGCATGGGATCGGTCTCGCAGTTCCGGAAAATCTGGCGGAGCATCGCCGATGCCAGGCGGGCGGACGGCCTGCCCATCGCGGCGAAGCGTCCGGGATCGAGGAACATGCCGAATCCGTCGCGCCGTGCCGTTTCGCGCAGGAAGGCGACGGAAGCTTCCTCATGGTCCATCCGCGCGTATTTCTCCAGGATGGCTCTGCGTCCGGTGTCGCTGTCCGCCGCGCGGTATTCGTCCAGAAATCCGCGCACGGCAAGCTCGATGATGCCGTGCAGGACGCTGCCGGTCTCTGCCGGCCGGATCTCTCTTTTATCTCTCGGCCGGAGCTTCAGGAGATACTCCGCATAATGCGAAAACGAGCAGGCCGCGTATGTCTCGAGCTGGGACACACTCATTTCCGGACGATCGCGGTACGCGGCGGAAATCATGCGATCCGGCAGCCGGATGCTGCGCGCCGCTCTCCGGCGCACGTTCCGGATCTCTTCGAGCCTGCCGTGCACTTCCGGCATCCCGTCGAACAGCCGCTCGAGAGCCTCCCACCGCGCATCCATCGAAGACTCTTCCCTTTCGCCGCCCCCCGTCGCGCCTAGTGCTGCGGGCATCCGTCTGCTCAGCGCGTACAGCGCCTCGTTCACGCTGCAGATCTGCGGCGAATCGGGCGCCGGGTCCGCGCGGTACTCCGCGGCAGAGCGGCCCGATGCTTTCGCGGCGAACCGCATGATCTGCGATTCGCCGCCCTCCGGCGCGGGGCAGGAGAGATACAGCTTTCCGGACGCGCAGGTGAGGATCATGTAGGAATGGTACAGGTCTTCGTACACTTTGCCGCTGGCAACGGAGGGGATGCGGATATCCAGGCATTCCGAGAGCAGCGCCCGGTCCCGGTCATTCAGAAGTCCTTCATCCGGCGCCCTTTCGGGATAATCCTCTGCGCCGAGGCCCGCGACGAACAGGACGGCGGGCTGCTTGCCGGCGCTCTGCCGGATCGCGGAAAAGCGGACGCTGTCGATCGAATAGGGGATCGTTCCCGAGACGGCCTTTTCCATCCCGCTGATCACCATGCTGCGGAAAGCCCTGAAGTCCATCGCGGTGTCCGCGGCGATCTGCCGGGTCTGCTCCAGCAGCCCGAGCAGGGCATTCCAGGCCTTGACGGCCGCCACGGCCGGATCCGGAAGCCCCTGTGCCATCAGCCCTTCGCTCACGGCGGAAGTCTTCTCCTCGTACCTCTCGCCGCGGACCAGCTCCAGCAGCGCGCCGCAGAATCCGCCCGCCGTCCGGCATCCCGCGATGCTTTTCTCAAACGCCGCGACGGCGCCGAGCGTCCTGTCGCGCAAAGCGGTCATGCGGGGCTGCGGCTCTCCGCCCGCCAAATAACATCCATCGTCGAAGATGCGGCTGCGGTACCGGATGCCCTGCGCGAGAAGGAAATTCTCGAAAGCGTCGATCTCATCCCTGTCGGCGCCGGCAAAACCGCTGCGCAGAAAAGCCATGACCTGCGGGATGTCCCATCCGCCGGAAACGATGTTCAGGGCCGCGGTGACAGCCCGTCCGAGCGCCGTGTCGAGCAGGGATTTCTTTTCATCGATGTAAAAGGGGATGCCGGCATCTTCGAATACGCTGCGGATGACCGGCCGGTACGCCTGCGCCTGCGCCGCCATGACGGCGATGTCGCGGTAGCGGGCTTTCCCCTGCAGCACGAGCGAACGGATCTCACCCGCGATCAGGCGTATTTCTTCGCGGCGCCCGGGCGCCCGCAGAAAAGCGATCTCCCCTTCCGGGTCCCGCCCTCCGCCGGTGCCGCCCTCGTACACGGTCTCCTGCCGCGATATGAAACAGTTCCCGAGATGGGAGAAAAGAGCCGGGCGGGCAGGCGGCACGTACCGTTCGCTGCCAACGTCCCACCGCCGGGCGATTCCCTCGCGGCACAGCATGCCGCCTCTGAAAATCCCTCCGCTGTCCGCACCGGGACCATCGCCGGGTTCCGAGCGGCCTCCTGCTATCGCGATGAGGATCTCCGTGCATCCCTGGAGGACATCCAGGATCGCGTACTCCTGCGGGGTGAAATCCCGCGTCACTCCGAATCCCAGGACCCAGATCCGGGATCCCAGGATCCCGCAGAGCCTGTCATGCGGCCAGCGCAGGCTGCCCGTCCGGGAAAGTCCGGCGGCAGCCTTCAGATAGCCTGCCGCCTCGGTGTACCGCTCCTGCGGATCGCGGAGGCCGGCCTTCCGGAGCCCGCTTTCGTAGCCGCGCAGGATCATCGAGAGTTCCCGCGTTTTCCGTGCGGTCACCGGGTCGGGGATCTCCGCGGCTTTTTCCGCGAGTTCCTCGTGCCCGACCAGCGCTCTGCTCATCTCCCCCATGACGGCGATGACGCCCGACACGAAACGGGGATCCGTGCAGAGTCCGCGGAAAAGAAGGAGCTCCCCTTCGCTTTCGCGAAGCGCCCGGTAGACCAGCATCGATTTCCCCGTGTCGTCGATGATGTCATCGGAAACCCGCCCGATCTCTCCCAGGACGCGATGGCAGAAACGGCTGAACGACAGGATCTCGAGCCGCATGATGCCGGGCGAGCCGGTATGCTCCAGATAAGCCTGCTCGATCTCCACTTTCGATGTTTCGGGGACCAGGAGGATCGCCCGGCCCTGCGGGCTCGCGCCCAGATAGTCGCGGATCCCGTCGAAGCAGGCGTCCGCAAGCGCGTGGACGGATTCGCCGTACAGGATCCCGACGCCCATCAGGCGGGTCCGGACGGCGGCATCAGCGTCCGCAGGATCTTCTCGACCCTGGCAAGCTCCCGGCGGACCTGGATGTGCTGGGGGCATTTCGACTCGCAATGGCCGCAGCCGGTGCAGTCGGCGATCAGCGCGGCTCCGCCCTCTTTGGCGAGGTACCGCGCGAAGTCGCGTCCCGCCAGGTCGGACAGGCCGTAGACGTTATGGTAGGTGTACATCCGGAAAAGATCCGATATGCCGATGCCGGCCGGGCAGGGCTGGCAGTAGTTGCAGCCTGTGCAGTAAAGCTCGCTGAATCGGGCCAGGTTCTCGAGGGAATCCGCTATTTTCCGCCATTCCGCCGGGGTCAGCCGGAGATTCCCCGAGGCAGCCGCCACGTTGCCGCGGAGCATATCCATGTTCTCCATCCCCGACAGCGCGCAGCTGATGTCCGGATTGCCCAGGACGAACCGGAAAGCAAGCTCGTAGGTCGGCATCGTGGAGTCTCCCATGAGCTTTTCGGACAACGCAGCCGGCGCGGCGAGCCTGCCGCCGCCGACGGGCCCCATCGCCACGACGCCGAGCCCCTTGGACCTGGCATAAGCGATTTGCTTTTCGCATGAACGGTCAAGAAGATTGTACTGGACCAGCACCGTCTCCAGGATGCCGGCGCGGTCGATGATGTATTCCATATTGGCCGGCTCATCGTGGAAAGAAAAGGAAATATGCCGGATCAGGCCTTCCTGTTTGGCCTTGAGCGCTTCCTCCAGAAGGCCGAGCTTGAGGATCCGGTCGTCGAAAATGCCCTTGTTGATCCCCCAGAAATGGTAATAATCGATATAGTCCGTCCCCATCTTCTCAAGGCTTGTCTCCAGGAAACGGCGGTAATCCGAAGTCTTCTCGACTTCGCCGACCGGGATCTTGGTCGAAAGCTTCACATTGCCGCGCACATCCTTCAGCGCCTTGCCGACCGTGCGCTCGCTGTTGCCGTGCAGATAAAAAAAGGCGCTGTCGAAATAATTGACGCCGAGCCGGTACGCCTCCTGAAGCAGCGGGATCGCCTTGTCCTCGTCGATCTGCCAGACGCCGTCCTTCTCATATTCGGGCAGCCTCATACAGCCGAAGCCGAGCGCGCTGATCGTTTCCCCCGTTGCTCCGAAATCCCTGTAATTCATTGTCTGTTTCCCCTCCCGTGATGTTTTTTATGGATCTGTATTCCCGTACCGGCCGTCCGTGTGCCGGTGTCCCCCTCATCCGCCGCTCCCGGGCAGCAGCGCCGCTTTCAGCGCCTCATCGGCGCCGGTCACGGCGACGATCCCGATCCGGGACCGCACCGAAGCGGGAAGCTCCTCCAGGTCCCGGACATTTTCGGCCGGGATGACCGCCTTCCGGATCCCCGCCCGGACCGCGGCGATCAGCTTTTCCTTCAGTCCGCCGACCGGCAGGACGCGGCCGCGCAGGGTCAGCTCGCCGGTCAGCGCGACGCGGCGGTCGGCCGGCCGGCCCGTGACGGCGGACATCAGCGCCGCGGCAAGGGCGATCCCGGCCGACGGGCCGTCTTTCGGGATGGCACCGGCCGGCACATGGATGTGGATATTCTTCTTTTCATCAAGCGCGCACCCTTCGACGTACTCCCCGCAATGGCGGCGAACATAGGAAATCGCTATTTTTGCCGATTCGCGCATGATGTCTCCCAGTTGACCCGTCAATTCGATCTGGCCCGTGCCATCCGTCATTTCCACTTCGATCGCCAGCGTGTCGCCTCCCGCCGGTGTCCAGGCAAGACCCGTCGCCACGCCGACCTGGTCCTTCCCGTCGATCTCGCCGTGCCGGTAAAGCCTTTTCCCAAGAAATCCCTCCAGCGATCCCGGCGTCACGCGGATCGTGCCGGTCTCCCCCTCCGCGACCCGGATCGCCGCCTTGCGGCAGATCCGTGCGATCTGCCGCTCGAGCTCCCGCACGCCCGACTCACGGGTGTAATACCGGATGATGTCCAACATGCCCGCGCGGGTGAAAATGATTCCGTCCTTGCGGAGTGCGTTGTCCCTGACGGTCTTCCCGACGATATGGCGCATCGCGATCTCGGTCTTCTCCTCTTCCGTATATCCTGAAAGGAAAACCATCTCCATCCGGTCCGCGAGCGCCGGGGGGATCGTCTCCACGGTGTTGGCCGTCGTGATGAAAAGCACCTTCGACAGGTCGTAGGGGATCTCCAGGTAATGGTCCCGGAACGCATGGTTCTGCTCGGAGTCCAGCACTTCGAGGAGAGCGGAAGAGGGATCGCCGCGGTAATCGCTGCCGACCTTATCTATTTCGTCCAGCAGGATCAGCGGATTGTCGGTGCCCGCCTGTTTCAGCGCCTGGATGAAACGGCCCGGCATCGATCCGATGTAGGTCCTCCGGTGACCGCGGATCTCCGCTTCGTCGCGCACGCCGCCGAGCGACATCCGGGCATATTTTCTCCCCAGCGCCCGGGCAAGGGAGCGTGCGATGGAAGTCTTTCCCACTCCGGGGGGGCCGACCAGGCAAAGGATCGGCCCCTTGATCTCCAGCGCACCGTTTCCGCCACGGAGCTTCTGCACCGCGATGAACTCCAGGATCCTCTCCTTGACCTTTTCCAATCCGTAATGATCCCTGTTGAGGATCCTGCGCGCCTGGGCGACCGAAAGCCTGTCATGCGTCGTCCTGCCCCAGGGAAGGTCGAAGACGGTGTCCAGGTAATTGCGGATCTGGGCGCCTTCGGGCGAACCGGGCGGCTGGGAGGCGAGGCGCCGGATCTCCTTGCGGAGCTTGACGGCTGTTTCTTCGCCGCACGGGAGGGCGTCCAGCATCCCCTCGTACCGTTCGGCCTCATCCGCGGTGCCGGTCTTGTCGCCAAGCTCCTCCTGGATCGCCTTGATCTGCTCGCGCAAAAAATATTCCTTCTGCCCGCGGTCGATCGCCACGCGCACCCGCTCCATCAGGGATCGTTCGATCAGGGCGATTTCCGTCTCCCGCTCCAGCAGATTCCTTAGATGGTCGGAACGCTCCGCGGCATCGACCGTCTCCAGGATCTTCCGGCGTTCCGGCTGGCGGATGCGGATCGCAGAGGCGATCATATCCGTAAGCAGCGTAAGCGGCCGGATCTCCCGCAGCGCCGCGGCGATCTCGGGCGTGATGCCCCCGCCGGCGGCTCCGAACGCCTCGGCTGCCTTCAGCAGCATGCGGCGGTGCGCTTCAAGAAAGGCTTCTTCATACTGCCTGGCCTTTTTCTCCGGCAGATTGGCTTCAACCGTAATAAAGGGGGTCTTCTGATAATAGCGCACGACCGTACCGCGCGCGATGCCTTCGGCGACCACCTTGTATCCGGCGGCCGACGGAAGCTCCACCGACTGCCGGATCCGGACGACGCAGCCTGTCCCGTGATCCTCCTGCGGCGCACCGTCCGCCGCCACGTCTATTTCCGCCGCCGCGGGTCCGCCGGCATCCATGACCAGCAGGAGCCCGGCTCCCCGTTTCGCCGCCCTCAGCGCGGCCGCGTCGCTGCCGCCGGGAATGTCGAACGACACCGAGATCCCCGGGAATACATTCATTTCCTTAAGATAGATCAGCGGGATCCCGTCGATCCTGTCTCCTTCTATCATTTCCGGGCCGGCGGGTGCGATCCGCTCTGCCGGAGCGGCTGCGTCCCGTTCTGCGTTTTTCTGCCTGCCCGGATTTTTCCTTCTTGCCTTGCTGTCCGCCATCTTCCGCTCTGCTTTCTCCGCGGATCCGCCTGCCCGGCCCGCCGCTTCTCCGGCGGCCTGCCGCAGGCCCCGCCATGATCTTCCGATAGTAAATTATACCATTACGGTCTTTGTTTTGTCAGTTCCATCGCGGGCGGCCTGCGGTTTTTAATGCATTTTGCCGTATTACCCATATAATTAGTGTTTGCGTTGCATCGCCATTTATTGTATAATGCATAAAGAATGGCGTCATAGCCCGGTTTTTCGTTGCTTACAAGGACGCATATTTTTTAACCTGCGGATGAGGCATCGATGAAAAAATCTTTTACCGAGGATACGCAGACCGGACCGCGTCCCGCGCATGTGGGTCTGTTTTCCATTATCCGGGTGAACAAAGCCCTGTCCTTTGCCATCTTCGCGATCCTGATCGCGGCGGTCGGCATTTTCGGCTATTCGCTCGGCAGTTTCACGTTCGCTTCCTCCGGCCCCTCCGATACGGCTGCCGCCGCCGACCCCGCCGTCGTTTCCAGGATCTCGGACCAGGAGGTCCTGTGCCTCGAGATCGAGACGATCGACCAGCAGGCCCGCAACCAGGCCCTCCAGGAGGAGAACGATACGATCAAGCAGGAGACCGAGTCGATCGCGGACACGATCCTCAATTCCCTGATGAGCAATCTCAAGAGCAAGGAGCTCGCGAGCCGTTCCCACACCATAGAAGCCAATATACAGGAGGCCCGCAACCTCCTTAATTTATATTGGAAACTGCAGAAGTTCAAGAAAACCGACTCCTACGGGCTGGTGGACATCTCGGAATACGAGAATGCCCTGACTGCCCGCCTTTCCTATATTCCCACACTCAAGCCCATTCCCGGCACTTTCGGCGGATATGGCTGGAGGATCCACCCGATCTACCATTACCGCCAGTTCCATCCGGCGGCCGACCAGGGTGCGCCGAAAGGGACGAAGGTCAAGGCCGCTGCGTCCGGGGTCGTCGTCAGGGCCTCCTGGGACAAGAGCATGGGCTACAACATCGAGATCAACCACGGCAACGGTTTCGTCACCATCTATATGCACCACAGCAAGAATCTTGTCGTTGCCGGACAGAAAGTCAAGCAGGGGCAGGTTATCGCTCTGGTCGGATCCACCGGTACGGCGACGGGCCCCCATCTCCATTTCGAGGTCCGGTACAACGGAGCTCCTCTCAATCCCCAGAAAATTCTAATGCAGTGACGGGAGACATCGACCGATGAATCTGAAAAAACAGTTCGCTGAATTCATTGCGTCCAATGATTCAGAGAAAATCGACACGGTGATCGGGCCGACCGTCGTCATCGACGGACCGGTCACTTCCCGAAGGCCCATGCGTATCGACGGGACTGTCCACGGAGGGGTCACGACCAGGGCCAACCTTTTCACCGGCCCCGACAGCGTGATCAACGGGGATGTCACCGGCAGGAACATCACGATCTGCGGGATCGTCAACGGCAATGTCCGGGCGACCGGGCGCGTGATCATCACGTCGAAAGCCAGGATCTCCGGCGATTTGTCGATGGAGCACCTTGTCGTTGATGAAGGTGCGCTTTTCAACGGAAGCATTTCGATGGTCCATTCCGCCGGCGATGAAGCGGCTCCGCCCGCTGCCGAGTGACGCGCACATGAGCAGACAGACGCCAGCGTCACGACGGACCCGCGGAGATGTCCGCAAAGCCTACCGCCGCAGCCTGAGAAGCCGCCCTTCCCGTTCGGTCGTCAATGAGTCCGTCGCAAGAACGGTCTATGTCATTTTCAGACAGTTTTTCAAAGTCGCGCTGGGCATCCTCCTGATTTTCATCCTGGTGTTCGCCGGGATCGGCTCGGGCATGATGGTCGGCTACATCACGACGGCTCAGCCTCTGAATGTCCTCCAGCTCAAAGGGGCGAACGAGACCTCCTTCATCTACGATTCCAAGGGCAATGTCATCGCAAAGCTGACCGGCAGCCAGAACATCGACCGCGAGTACATTTCCTACGACAAGTTTTCCAAGACCTATATCGATGAGGCATTCATTGCGATCGAGGACGAGCGTTTCGAGACCCACATCGGCATCGATTACAGGCGGATCGCCCGGGCTGTCATCAGCTTCGCGATCACGGCCGGCAATCCGACGTCGGGCGGCTCCACGATCACGCAGCAGGTCGTCAAGATGATCTCCGGAGAGGATCAGCGCTCGGCGCAGCGCAAGATCCAGGAGTGGTACAACGCCATACGCCTCGAACGTCAGCTGAACAAGTGGGAGATCATGGAGCTGTATGCCAACCTCGTCCCGATGGGCAACAGCTATATCGGCATCGAGTCCGCATCCAAGGGTTATTTCGGCAAGGACGCTTCGGAGCTCAATCTCGCGGAATGCGCGTTCCTTGCCGGCATCCCCAACCTGCCGGGACGATACAATCCACTGACCGAGTCGGGGCGGCGCAACGCGTTCCGGCGCCAGCGGATGGTCCTGGGCAAGATGCTGGAGCTCGGCAAGATCACCGAGGCGCAGTATGACGAAGCGCTGGAGACCGAAATCCGCTTCGTGACCAAGACGATATCCGACACCTCCATCGCGGTCAACTCCTATTTCGTGGACTACACCATCGACAAGGTCAAGAAGGATCTGATGAAAGAGCGCGGCTACAGCTCGAGCCTCGCGCTCACGACCATTTACAATTACGGATGCAAGATCTACACGACTCTGGATCCTTCCATCCAGTCCTATATGGACAAGGCCTTTTCGACGGAGAGCCTCTTCGTGACGGACAAGGCGAAGGTCGCCGATTTCCCGGAGCACGCGCAGGGGGGGATGGTGATCATCGATCCGGGCAGCGCGCAGATCAAGGCCATGTCCGGCGGATTCGGGACCAAGGATGCCAATTTCGTGCTCAACAGGGCGAGCGGCATCGAGAGGCAGCCCGGTTCCACCATCAAGCCGCTTGCGGTGTACGGTCCGGCAATCGACATGGGGGTCGTTTCCGCGTCTACGATCGTCGAGGACAAGGAGCTTTTCCTGAACAACGAAGACCCCAACACCCCCTACCCCAAGAACAGCTACGAGAAATTCTACGGCAAAATCACCGTCCGGAATGCCTTGAAGATATCTTCCAACACCGTCGCCGCGCAGGTCTGGGTCATGCTGGGCGGGCTCAATTCCCTGGAATACCTGAAGAATGTCGGGATCGACCGGCCGACCGAGAATTATGTCTCGATCGCGCTCGGCGGATTCAATCAGGGCGTATCTCCTCTGCTGATGGCCGCCGCCTACGCGACCTTCGCGAACAACGGCCAATACGCCGACCCGGTCTGCTATACGAAAGTGACGGATGCCGACGGCAGTGTCCTTCTGGATGGAACGCCGAAATTCTATCAGGTTTACAAGCCCGAGACCGCGGCGATCATCAATGCCCTGCTTGTCGAGCCGATGACTCCCGTGGACAGCTCGTTCCCCGGCACCGGCACCGCGGCAGGATATGAGATCAAGAACGGTAAAGGCGACCTCATCTCCACGGCCGGCAAGACCGGTACAGCCGACGGGTACCGCGACAAGTGGTTCGTCGGATATACCCCGTACTATGTCGGGGCGGTATGGTATGGCTATGACGGCAGGCTCAAGTCGATCAATATCCCGAAGGGCGATTTCATGAACGCCGTAAGGATCTGGCACAATGTCATGACGAAAACCCACGTGTCGCTGGAACCGCGGGACTTCTATGTCCCTCCGACCGTGGTCAAAATGGACATCTGCGTGGATTCGGGGAAACTGGCTACCGATGCCTGCAGAGCGCTCAACGTCACCGTTACGGTCGATCCGGAGGGCAACATCGTGGATCCGGATCCGAAGGACAATCATGTGATCACGGAATATTTTCTTCCCAACTCTCCCGCCAATCCGACCGATCTCTGCGACATCCATACGGCGTCCGTCATCGTCACGCCGGAGCCGACTCCGGATCCCGCGTCTTCTTCCGATACGGTTTCCGGCTCGGGACCGGACTCTTCCGGAACATCATCCGCCGCTTCATCCCACTCGCAGGCCGGCTGAACCCCGCCCGACCATCCTATCGGGATATCGGCAGCCTCTCCGCGCGCAGGGGCCGGGATCTCACTCCCGCCCGTTCGCCCTCTTCTGCCGCCTCAACGCCAGCCGGAGATCGCCGCCCGTAAACTTGAATACGGAAAAATTGCCGTAGATCCTGGATATCACGCGCTCGTCATAGAAATCCATGAGATGCTCCATGTCCAGGTTCGTGGTGATGATCATCTTGCCTCCCCGGCCAGACCGGTGGTTCATGACGGCAAGAAGTTCCGGCTGCCTGTCCGGACCATACGCCTCGGTGCCGAGGTCATCCAGGATCAGAAGGTCGCAGTTCATGATGCTGTCATAGGTCGTCTCGGCCTTCTCCAGGCGTTCCCGATCCGGCGCGTACGCGTTGCGCAGCATACGGTATTCGCCGATGTGTCCGTACAGGTCCGGCGCGCTGAGATACAGCACGAATTTCCCATCCCGGATCAGCTCATTGGCGATGCACCCCGCGAGGAAGGTCTTGCCCGTCCCGGGTCTGCCGATGAAGAACAGCCCCGGCGTGCCCGGCGTGTCGAAATCCCGGATGAACTGTCCAGCCGCGTTGCGCAGGCGCTCGATCCGCTCCCGGGGCGACGAGCCGTTCTCGTCCCCTCCGGGATCCGGCTCGGAGGAAAACAGGCTGCCGTCGAACTGGTCGAAGGTGAAGCGGGCCAGGTCGCCGAAATTGGAATATTCGAAAAGCAGCGGGACCAGAAGCCGGTTGTAGCAGCCGCATCGCCTGCCACCGGGGCCGCTGAGGAATCCGGTATCCTGGCAATGCGGGCAGAAGGCTTCGGCGCGGTCGTAATTCTCCGGGATACCATGCTCCGACAGATACCGTCGACGCTCCAGGAGAATCCGGTCCCTCTCCTCCGAACCGGTCCGGGGCTTGCCGTCGGCCATGATCTCCGCGGCGATCCTCGCATTCGCCCCGGTCAGGCGGTCCTCGATCTCCTTCAGATCCGGGTTCCCGCGCAGGATGTCCTCCCTGCGGGCCGCTGCCATATCGGCGCTGCGGAATCGGCGCTCCTGATAGACATGCGCGATCTTCTTCGCGATATCACGTTGCATCCGCCGACCCTCCCGCTTTCTCCGGATCCCCCGGTCCTTTCGCCTGTCCTGAATATTCCGACAGGTCTTCGAGCATGGACTCGAAATACTCGCCTGAATACTCGCGCTGGCGGAAATTCGCCACGCTGCCCTTCGCCCCCCGGCTGCCGGCAGCTCCCGCAGCTCCGGGCCGGCGCGCGAAAGCCGCGTTCTTCCCGGCCTCGTACTCCGTGACCTCGGCCGCGGTCTTCAGCTGCCGCGAAAACCACTCGCGGAGCAGCTTGTCCGCATACTCGAGGTTGGGATTGGCAAGCTTCGAGGTCTTGCGGAGGGCGATATCGATGACCTCGAAATCATACTGCATCGTCTCCGCCCAGCCCGCGATCAGCTCTTCGTCGTACTCGGTAATGTTCTTCCGCAGCTTCTGCCCGACCTTGCGCGATAGTGCCGTGATCCTGTCGAAGGATTCGGAATACCGGTTGAGATCCTCATATGTCACGATGCCGTGCGCAGCCCAGTTCGACGCGACTTTGGCGATATAGGCCTTGCTGTCAAGCTTCCTGCGCCTCTTGCATTCATTGAAAAGAGCATAGACGACCTGCGGCTCGAAACCGTAAAGCTCGAACCAATTCTCGATCTCATAATACCAGGAAGGCGACATCAGCCCGGAGAAAAAGGTCTTGCTGATGTCTGCCATCATCCGGGCCCTGCCGTCCTGCTTCGCGTCCGCTTCCGTCTCCGACGGCAGCGCGGCGGTGCGGGGCTTGTAAAGCCTGGCGATCTCGATCTCCTTGACATCCTCGATCACAAAACCCCGGTCGGTCAGGGAAACAAGGCCGTGCGACGCCAGCTCGGTCAGCGCCACCCGGATCCCCTCCCGGTCCGTGCCCATGCGGGCCTCCACGTCGGACTCGGGGATCACGCGCTTCATGCGCGCGACCAGAAGGCTGTACAGATAAAGCTTGACAGCACGGTCGCTCAGCTCCGGCAGGTATTCCGTGATGAAAATATCCGGAACGGGAGTGTCGGAATAGATGATCTTGAAATTTTCCTCGATCTGCATGGTCCGCCTCACAAAGTAAATCCATTATACCAAAATCCAAGGCATTCCGACACCGGAAAGCCCTCCGTCTTGTACACATCTTATTCACAGCGTTGTCCACAGCCGCAGCCGCGGCCGAAGTGAAAAAGATCCGGCTGCAAAAAGCGGCCGGATCCTTGCGTGTCAGGGAAAATCAGGCACCGGAGGCGCTGTGCGCGCCGGGTGACGGTCTTCAGGCGTTCATGTCCATCGCCATGCGCTTGTAAGACGCGTAGCGTTCTTCCGACGCGTGCCGGGCGTCCTCGAAAATCGCGTCGACCTGCTCGGGTGTATATTTCGCCGTCAGGGACGAATAGCGCACCTCGGACATCAGGAAGTCCTTCAGGGACTCGGCCGGCTCTTTCGAATCCAGCGTGAACGGATTCTTGCCCTCGGCCTTCAGCGCCGGATTGAACCGGTACAGATGCCAGTACCCGCACTCCACCGCGCGTTTCTCCTGGGTCTGCGAAATGGTCAGGCCGCCCCGCATGCCGTGGTTGATGCAGGGAGCGTAGCAGATGACGATCGACGGCCCGTGGTAAGCCTCCGCCTCCGCAAAAGCCTTGAGGGTCTGGTTCTGGCTGGCGCCCATCGCGACCTGCGCGACATAGACATACCCGTAGGACATCATCATCATGCCGAGGTCTTTCTTCTTGATCGGCTTGCCGCCCGCGGCAAACTGGGCGATCGCGCCCCGCTGGGTAGCCTTGGAAGCCTGACCGCCGGTGTTGGAATACACTTCGGTATCAAAGACGCAGACATTCACATCCTCGCCGGTCGACATGACATGGTCGAGGCCGCCGTAGCCGATATCGTACGCCCAGCCGTCTCCGCCGAAGATCCAGGTGGAATTCTTGACCAGGTAATCCTGCTTCTCCAGGATATCGTCAAGCAGCCCGCGGATTTCCGCCGGCTGGCTGTCCCGATCGGCGCGGATCGCGGATACGACCCCGGCGCTGAGCTCACGGGTCTTCTTTCCGTCCTCCTTGCCCTCGAGCCAGGCCTCGAACGCGGCCTTGATGTTCTCGCCGGCCCCTCCGGCGATCGCGTCCTGCATCTTCGCGGCGATCCTGGCCCGGATCTGCTTCTTGGCAAGATGGATGCCGAGCCCGTATTCCGCATTATCCTCGAACAGGGAGTTGGCCCAGGCCGGCCCGCAGCCGTCCTGACGGGTCGTATAGGGCGTGGCGGGGGCGGAAGCTCCCCAGATCGACGAGCAGCCGGTCGCGTTGGCGATGACCATCCGGTCCCCGAACAGCTGCGTCACCAGCTTCGCGTACGGAGTCTCGCCGCATCCGGCGCAGGCTCCCGAGAACTCCAGGCAGGGCGTCTCAAACTGCGTGCCCTTGACACTGGACGTATTCATCGGATTGGGCTTGACCGCGACCTTCTCCGTCGCGTATTCCCAGTTGGCGGCCTGCGTTTCCATCTGCACCTCGGCGGGCTTCATGATCAGGGCCTTTTCTTTCGCCGGGCAGACGTTGGCGCAGCTTCCGCAGCCGGTGCAGTCCATCGCGGAAATCTGGATCCTGTAGTGCAGGCTGTCGTAGGGCTTCAGCCCTTTCTTCGTCACAAAGGAAGCCGGCGCGGCGGCCGCCTCTTCATCCGTCAGCAGGAATGGGCGGATGACCGCGTGCGGGCAGACATACGAACACTGGTTGCACTGAATGCAGTTGTCGGGCTGCCATTCCGGCATGTCCACCGCGATCCCGCGCTTCTCGTACTTCGATGTTCCCTGCGGGAACGCCCCGTCCTCGCGGCCTTTGAACGCGCTCACAGGCAGCGTGTCGCCCATCTGCGCGTTCATCACGTCCGCGACGCTGCGGATGAAATCCGGCCGGGCTTTGCCCTGTCCGGCGGCATCGGCCGCGGTCGCCCATGAAGCGGGCACGCGGACCTTGCGGATATGCCCGACGCCGGCATCGATTGCCGCGTAATTCATGTTGACGACGCTCTCGCCCTTCTTGCTGTAGGACTTGTAGGCGGCTTTCTTCATATAGTCCACCGCCTGCTCGGCCGGGATGATCCCGGACAGCTTGAAGAACGCGGACTGCATGATGGTGTTGATGCGCCCGCCGAGCCCGATCTCCTTGGCCAAATTGACCGCGTCGATCACGTAGAAGGAAATGTTGTTGTCCGCGATATAACGTTTCATCGGCGCGGGGAGCTTTTCTTCCATCTCCTCGTCGCTCCAGGCGCAGTTCAGCAGGAACGTGCCGTTCGGCTTGAGGTCTGAAAGCATGTCATAATTATAGACATAGGAAGGCTTGTGGCAGGCGAGGAAATCCGCGTTCTTGATAAGATAGGTGGACTTGATCGGCTTGTCTCCGAAGCGCAGATGGGAGACCGTCACGCCGCCGGACTTCTTGGAGTCATACGCGAAATAGGCCTGTACGTACTTGTCCGTATGGTCTCCGATGATCTTGATGGAATTCTTGTTGGCGCCGACCGTTCCGTCCGATCCGAAGCCCCAGAACAGGCAGCTCTTCGTCCCGTCCGGGACGGTGTCGAGGAATTTCCCCGTCGGAAGCGAGAGGTTGGTCACGTCGTCGGTGATGCCGATCGTAAAACCCTTGACAGGCACGGCGGCGTCGAGGTTGCGGTAGACGGCGACGATCTGGTTGGGGTAGACTTCCTTGGAACCGAGACCGTACCGTCCGCCGACGATAAGCGGCGTCCTGCCGGTGCCGTAGAACGCTCCGCAGACATCCATGTATAGCGGCTCGCCGTTGGATCCGGGCTCCTTGGTGCGGTCGAGGACAGCGATCTTCTTGACCGTGTCCGGGATGACCTTCAGCATTCTCTCGACGGAGAACGGCCTGTACAGATGGACCTTGACCATCCCGACCTTCTCCCCTTTGGCGACCAGATGATCGATCGTCTCCTCGATCGTCTCACAGACCGAGCCCATGGCGATGATGATCTTCTCCGCGTCAGGCGCGCCGTAATAATTGAAAGCCTTGTAATCTCTGCCTGTCAGTTCGCTGATCCGGGCGAAATACTCATCCACGATCTCCGGCAGCCTGTCGTAATACGGGTTGCACGCTTCTCTCGCCTGGAAGAAAATGTCCGGGTTCTGGGCCGTGCCGCGCGTCACGGGATGATTGGGTGAAAGAGCCCGTCCGCGGAACTCCCTGAGGGCATCCTGATCCACAAGGACGGCCAGGTCGTCGTAATCGAGAGCCTCGATCTTCTGGACTTCATGGGATGTGCGGAAGCCGTCGAAAAAGTGGAGGAACGGGACTCTGCCGCGGATGGCGGAGAGATGGGCGACCGCCGCCAGGTCCATGCTCTCCTGGACGCTGTTGGAGGCCAGGAGTGCGAATCCGGTCTGCCGGCACGCCATGACGTCGGAATGGTCGCCGAAAATATTCAGCGCGTGGCTCGCGACGCACCGTGCGGACACGTGGAACACGCCGGGGAGCAGCTCGCCGGCGATCTTGTACATGTTGGGGATCATCAGCAGAAGTCCCTGTGACGCGGTATACGTCGTCGTCAGCGCCCCGCCGGCCAGAGAGCCGTGCACGGTTCCGGACGCGCCGGCCTCCGACTGCATCTCGCAGACATTGACGGTCTGTCCGAACATGTTCTTTTTCCCCTGCTGGGACCACTGGTCCACATAATCCGCCATCGGGGAAGACGGGGTGATCGGGTAGATGCCCGCAACTTCGGTGAACGCATATGATGTATACGCCGCCGCGTTGTTCCCGTCGATGGTCAGATACTTTTTCTCCTTCGCCATTTGATCGATCTCCTCCATTCAATCCTTACGTGCGTACCGCTCCGGCTGTCCGCGCAGATGCAGGAGCAGTGTCGGCAAATGTACCGCATCGCTGCGGCGCATGCGCCTCCCTCGGCTCCCGCATCCGTCCGGGCTCCCGTGCCCGCACCTGGTTCACTTCTGTCCCGCGGCAGCCGGGTCCGCAACTGTCGGCGAAGCCCTCCCGCTCACGGGTTACTCTGATAAATCCGGCCGTAAAACGGCCAAAGGTATTATACCACAAATTTACGTTCCGGTCGGCACTTTCGCCGAAAAGAACCGCGGTCCGCACACAGGGGCCGCGGCGGCTCTCTCATTGCCGGATCAGCAAGCTCGTTCCGGTCATCTCGGACGGCTTGCCGATGCCCATCAGGTCCAGCATGGTCGGGGCCAGGTCGGCCAGCCGCCCGTCCTTCAGTCCCGCGACTCCGTCCGCACCCGCCAGGATCAGGGGAACCGGATTGGTCGTATGGGCCGTGAAGGGCCCGTGCGTTTCGGGGTCGATCATCTGCTCTGCGTTGCCGTGGTCGGCAGTGATCAGCACGATCCCGCCTCTCTCGAGGACAGCCCCCGCAACTTTCGCCACGCACCGGTCCACCGCTTCGACTGCCTTGACCGCCGCCTCGAACACACCGGTATGACCGACCATGTCACAGTTCGCAAAATTCAGGATGATCGCATCATACCGGTCCGACAACACGCGCCGATGCGCCTCTTCGGCCACCTCGTACGCGCTCATTTCCGGCTTCAGATCGTACGTCGCCACTTTGGGCGACGGGATCATGGCCCTGTCTTCGCCCCGGTAGACCGCTTCGAGACCTCCGTTGAAGAAAAAGGTGACGTGTGCGTATTTTTCCGTCTCGGCGATCCGCAGCTGTGTCAGACCGCGGCTGCTCAGGATCTCGCCGAACGTGTTGGTCAGGCTTTCGGGGCGGTACGCCACGCGAATCGATCCGAACGCGTCGAAGGTCTTGTCATACTGGGTCATGCAGACATAGCAGCGCAGAAAACAGCCGGCGGGCCTGTCGAATCCGGTGAAGTCCGGATCCGTGAACGCCCTCGTGATCTCCCGCGCCCGGTCGGGCCTGAAGTTGAAAAAGATCACCGAGTCGCCGGGCGCGATCGTCGCGACGGGCCTGCCGCCCTCCGTCATCACGGTGGGCACGATGAACTCGTCCGTCACACCGGCGTCGTAGGACGCCCGGATCGCTTCGCAGGGATCCTCCGCGGCCGGTCCTTCGCCGGAAACCATGGCGTCGTAGGCCTTCTGGACCCGGTCCCAGCGGTTGTCCCGGTCCATCGCGTAATAGCGGCCCATCAGCGTGGCGATCTTCCCGATGCCGATCTCTTTCATCTTCGCCAGGAGCTCTTCCGTGAAGCCAAGTCCGGAATCGGGCGGGACATCCCGTCCGTCATAAAAACAGTGGACATAGACCTTCTCCAGTCCCTGGTCCGCCGCCAGCCTGAGCAGGGCGTACAGATGCGTGTTGTGGCTGTGGACCCCGCCGTCGGAAAGCAGTCCGTACAGATGGAGAGACGACCCGCTTTTTTTACAGTCGGAAATCGCCTCGAGAAATTCTTTCCGGGTGAAGAAAGCCCCTTCTTCGATCTCTTTCGTGATCCTCGTCAGCTCCTGGTACACGATCCTGCCCGCGCCGATGTTGGTATGACCGACCTCCGAATTGCCCATCTGGCCCCTGGGAAGGCCGACGTCCAGACCGCTGGTCCGGATCGACGACGACGGATATTTCGCTTTCAGGGAATCGATGTACGGTGTCCGGGCCGCCAGGATGGCATTGCCCTCGGCATTTTCATTGATGCCGAAGCCGTCCAGGATGATAAGCGCCACGGGTCTTTTCGCTGGTATCGTCATTCATTTCTCCTTACGCCGTGCCGGTCTGCCCGGGAAAAAGCGTTCTCAGGCTTTACAGATCACGGAAAAATCCTCCGGCTTCAGCGACGCGCCGCCCACAAGGCCCCCGTCGATGTCCGGCATCCCGAAGAGCCCCTGCGCCGAAGACGTCGAAACGCTGCCGCCGTAAAGGATGCGCATGGACTGCGCGGCACCTGCACCGTACAGATCCGCGATCAGCCCCCGGATGAATGCGCAGACCTCCTGGGCCTGCTCGTTGGTGGCGACTTTGCCTGTCCCGATCGCCCAGATCGGCTCATAGGCGATGGTGATGAACGCGAGCTTGTTCGCCGGGATGCCGAGCAGCCCGTCGGTGATCTGCGTCTTGATAAAATCAAAGGTCTCGCCGGCTTCCCTCTGCGCGAGCGATTCGCCGCAGCAGACGATCGGACGCACGCCCCACTTGAGGGCCGCGGCGATCTTGCGGTTGACGGTCCGGTCGGTCTCGGCGAAGTATTCGCGCCGCTCGCTGTGGCCGATGATCACATAATGGACGCCCATCTCGGCCAGCATCTGCGCCGAGACTTCTCCGGTGTAGGCTCCCTTGTCCTCATAGTGGCAGTTCTGCGCCGCGATCTTGATATTGGTATAAGCCGCCGCTTCCAGCGCACTTTCGATCGCGGTGAACGGGACCGCCAGCGCGATCTCGGATGTGTCGGCCGCGACGGCGGGCTTGAGCTGCTCGATCATCTTGACTGCCTGGGAGGGGACGCCCTTGTTCATCTTCCAGTTGCCGGCCGCGAACGTTCTGCGCGGATCCTTGTCCATCAGGCAGTCGATCCCGGGAAGGACCTTGCCCTCCAGAAATTCAAGGGAAGCGCCGCCGCCGGTCGAAATATGCGTGACCTTGTCGGCAAATCCGAGAAGCTCCACGGCTGCGGCCGAATCGCCGCCGCCGATGATCGACACCGCGTCCGACTCCGCGATGGCCCTGGCCAGTTCGCGCGTGCCCGCGGCAAACCGGTCGAACTCGAAAACGCCCATCGGGCCATTCCACACAACGGTCCCGGCATCCTTCACGGCATCCGAAAATTCACGGATCGTCTCCGGCCCGATGTCGAGCCCCATCCAGCCGTCCGGGATCCCGGAAGAAGACACGATCTTCGACGGCGCGTCCGCGGCGAAGGTCTCGGTCACGACCGTGTCAAGGGGAAGAAGCATCCGGACGCCCGCGTTTTTGGCCTTCTCGATCAGGGAGGCGGCCAGCTCGATCTTGTCGGTCTCGCAGATCGATGTCCCGACGGGGTGGCCCTGCGCCGCGTAGAATGTATAGGCCATGCCGCCGCCGATCAGGAGCGTGTCCACCTTGGAAATCAGGTTGTCGATGACGCCGATTTTGTCGGAGACCTTCGCTCCGCCGAGGATCGCGACGAACGGCCTCTTCGGATCGTCGAGGGCTCCGCCGAGCAGCTCGATCTCCTTCTGGATCAGGAAGCCGCTCACCGCGGGCAGGAAATTCGCCAGTCCGGCCGTGGAGGCGTGCGCGCGGTGCGCCGTGCCGAACGCATCGTTGACATAGATCTCAGCCATGGAGGCCAGCTCGGCAGCGAATGCGGGGGAATTCTTCGTCTCTTCTTTGTGGAAGCGGACATTCTCGAGCATCAGCACTTCGCCTTCCCGGAGTGCCGCCGCCCTGGCCTTCGCGTCTTCGCCGATCACATCGGCCGCCATGATCACCGGCCGGCCCAGCAGCTCGGCCAGGCGCGCCGCGGCGGGCTTCATCGAAAATTTCTCTTCGGGGCCATCCTTCGGCCTTCCGAGATGGGAAACGAGAATGGTCTTTGCCTTATGTGCGATCAGATAGCGGATGGTGGGGAGAGCAGCGCGGATCCTCTTGTCATCCGTGATCTCGCCGGTCTTCTTGTCCTGCGGCACGTTGAAATCCACGCGCACAATGACCCTCTTGCCTCCGACATCGATATCCTCGATATTCTTTTTCTGCATCTTAGCCATAAAAACACTCTCCTATCCAACCGATTTATCTGTAGAAACCATGTGAAAACCATCACAGGCCATTGTTCATTGTATTCCAGAAAGGTTCATTTTTCAACTCATTTATCACCGGGCACGGCACAGGGAAACGGCACAAGGTCATCGGACCGTCAGCCGATCTCCCGGACGGCGATGTCCACTTCGAACCGGACTGTTTCTCCCGGCGCGATGCTCCGGAGCGTGCCGTTGGCGCGTTCGGCGACGCGGCCTTTGATGAAATGGTTGCACGGCTCCAGCCCGAGAGCATAGTCGCCGGCCTGCATGGACTTCCACTGCGCCAGCACGGGAAGCGTGTCCAGAGACTGCGTGATTTCGCAGGCCAGGGACAGCATCGGGTTGACCAGACGCACATGCCCCCTGCCCGATCCGTCCCCCTGCTGCAGGTGGAAAAAAACCTGCTCGGGATAATCATCCGCGGGTGCTTCGATCTCGCGGTACCGGTCCATGCCGGATTTCGCAGCCTCCGTCCGGGGGATCACGCGGTCCGTGCCCTCGAACTCCACGCGGCAGCCCTGCTGCAGGAACGGAAATCCGAAATTGCAGTGATAGATCAGCATGTATTCCTCAGGCCGGGCGGATTCGTTCTCGAGCTCGTCGCGGATGGAAACCGTGGATTCGGACGCATTGACGGTGATCGTGCGCACCAGCTTCAGCTGGTGGCCGAACAGCGCGGTCTCGCGGAGGATCCCCGAAATCTCGAGAAGGTCCGGTGTCTTCCAGCGCAGGCACACCTCCGATGCCCCGATGGTGCTGATGCGCCCGTGCAGCGGATGGTATTCCCCGCTTTCTTCCCTGCAGGAAGGCCCGGCGTTCCGCAGTCCGCATGTCGTGAGCAGGCCGCCGGTGAAATAGTGCAGGAATTCGTCTTCGTGCGGATCTGTCTCCTGACGGCCGGTCAGCCCGTTTTTGCTAAGGAAGCCGATGTTGACGCCCTTGTAGCGCGCGGCTGCGATGTCGAGGCCGCGGTCGGTCAGGACCAGCAGCTCCAGTCCGCCGCCGCAGATCACCTCGATCGCCTCGAGCCCTTTCGCCTTGCCTTCCGTAAAGACAATGCGCCGGGCCGAATTCACGCATTCATATGTTGCCGTATAGTCTCTTGCCTCTTTTTCACTGTACTCCGATCCCGCGATTTTCATATGCCCCATCCTCTCTTTATTTCTGTGCGCGGCCTGCCTGCCGGCAATTCGCCCGCCGGTCCGGCCCGCTCTGGATCCGTGTCAATGCTTCCGATGTCTCCGGACCGCGCGCAGCACGGCCTTGTATCCTTCACCCGCGACAAACGGGATCAGGATGAACCCGAGGATCATCCCCCAGTCCCGCGGTGAAAGGCTGACCGTTCTGAAAACCGGCTGGAGAAACGGGATATAGACCACCGCGAACACCAGGCCCAGCGACAGCGCGGTCGCCCAGGTCAGCGCGCGGTTCCGGAAAAAGCCGAGCCGGAACACCGACGCGTGCTCGGATCGGCTGCTGAACGCGCGGAGCAGCTCGGCGCAGATCAGCGTGACGAACGCGAACGTCCGGGCGTGCATCGAAGGCCCGGCGGCCCCGCCCGCTGCGGCGATGTCCGGATAGAGATGCCTGCCCGTCGCGAAAGCTGCGAAAACCGCGGCGAAAATCGCTGCGCTCTGGGTGAGGATGGCTCCCGCCATCCTGCCGTCGATGATCGGCTCGCCCGACCGCCGCGGCGGTTCCTCCATGATGTCCTTCTCGCCCGCCTCGCCGCCGAGAGCCAGCGCCGGGAAACTGTCGGTGACAAGGTTCAGCCACAGGAGCTGGATCGGCAGGAGCGGCGAAAAGGCCGGTCCGAGGATCATGGTCGTGATGAAAATGACCAGGATCTCACCGACGTTGCACGATAGCAGGAAACCGACGAATTTACGGATATTGCTGTAGATGATGCGCCCTTCCCGGACCGCGGAAACGATCGTGGCGAAATTGTCGTCCGTCAGGATCATGTCGGCGGTCCCTTTGGCGACCTCGGTCCCGGTGATCCCCATCGCGACCCCGATGTCCGCGCGCTTGAGCGCCATCGCGTCGTTGACGCCGTCTCCCGTCATGGAAGCGACGTGTCCGTTCGCGCGCAGCGCCGTCACGATGCGGACCTTGTGCTCCGGCGAGACGCGCGCGTAGACGGTAGTCCGTTCGACAGCCCGGAGCAGATCCTCATCGGACGTCCGGTCGATCTCGGGTCCCGTCATCACGCCGGCATCCTCCGGCATCATGCCGAGATTGCCGGCGATCGCCACGGCGGTGTCGCGGTAGTCGCCCGTGATCATGACGGGCCGGATCCCCGCCCTGGCGCAAAGGGCGATCGCATCCCGGGCTTCCGGCCGCTCCGGGTCGATCATACCCATAAGCCCCACGAAGGTCATACCGGATTCTGCCGCGGGAGATACCTCGTCCGCTTTTTCCTGAAACGAAAAGGCCAGCACCCGCAGTGCGGAGGACGCGAATTCCGAGTTGACGCGCAGGATTTCCCGCCGCATGTCTTCCGTGAGAGGCGCCGCGCCGTCCGGCGCCAGGATGGAATCGCAGCCGGCCAGGATGACATCGGGCGCGCCCTTCGTGCAGGAAGTCATCACGTCGTCCCGGCGGATCCCGTAATGGAAGGTCGTCATCATTTTGCGGTCGGAATCGAACGGAAGCTCGCCCACCCGGACGAACTGCCGGTTCAGGTCCGCTGCTGGAAATCCCGCTTTCGCTGCGGCCACCGTCAGAGCGCCCTCCGTCGGGTCGCCCAGGATGCCGAAGCCACCCTGCCCGTCCTCCGTCATGGACGCATCATTGCACAGGGCTCCGATCCGGAACAGAAGTTCGAGCGGGCTCCCTTCTTCCGCCGGGACCCACTCGTCCCGGAGATTCAGGAGCTCGCCGGACGGATCATACCCCGAACCGGTCAGCCGGTAGATCCCGCCTCCGCACCACAGGCGCGTCACGGTCATCGCATTCTGGGTCAGCGTGCCGGTCTTGTCGGAACAGATGACATCCACCGATCCGAGCGTCTCCACGGCAAGAAGGCGCTTCATGATGGCATTCTTGTCCGCCAGGCGCTTCATGCCGAGTGCCAGCACGATCGTGACGACCGCCGGGAGACCCTCCGGGATCGCGGCGACTGCAAGCGCCACCGCGGTCATGAAAGACTCCATCGGGTCGCCGCCCTCCATGATGTCCGTGGCGAAAACGACCGCGCATACCGCAAGGCAGATGATCCCGAGCCATTTGCCCAGCTGGTTGAGGTTCTTCTGAAGAGGCGTGGGGTCGTTGTCGATGTCCTGCAGGCGGTCCGCGATCGACCCGATCTCGCTGTGCGAGCCGGTCGCCGCGGCAATGCCCCTGCCCCGCCCGTACGTGACCGCCGTGCTCATGAAACAGAGGTTGGCCCGGTCTCCGATCGGGACATCCCCGTCGATCCGGGTGCCGGCGGACTTGTCGACCGGGACCGACTCACCGGTCAGGGAGGCTTCCTCGGCCTTGAGCGAGGCGCTCTCCGTCAGCCGGATGTCCGCCGGGACAATGTCCCCCGCCTCCAGGACGCACAGATCTCCCGGCACGACCTCGCTTGCGGGGATCTCCTGCTGCCGCCCGTCCCGGATGACGCGCGCGTTCGGCGCGGACATCCTGCGGAGCGCCTCGATGGCCTTTTCCGCCTTGCCCTCCTGGAAAACTCCCAGGATCGCATTGACGATCACGATGGCGATGATCACCAGAGCGTCCACCCATTCGCCGAGAAACCCCGAAACCACACTTGCGATGATCAGGATGATGACCATGAAATCCTTGAACTGATCAAGAATTTTCATGAAAAACGGCCTTTTCGCCTTCTCGCGCAGCACATTCGGACCAAGGGCGGCCAGCCTGGCGGCAGCCTCCTCCGATGTCAGTCCGGACTGCGGGTCCGTCCCGCTGTGTGCCAGGAAATCCTCCAGGCTGCCCTTATAAATTTCGTTCCTGTCCGCCTGCATGCCGTCCATCGTGTCCCTCCGCGCATGATCCGGGCTTCCGGCCCGTCAATGATCCGGGCTTCCGGCCCGTCAATGATCCGGGCTTCCGTTCCATGCCCGGTGCGGCGCCCGATGCCGGACGCCGGCTTCTATTGTAACATAAAAAAGCCTTCCGCCGTCAGGCGAAAGGCCCTCTGATTTACGCACCTTTCCGTGTGACTTCCTCTGTCCCGCCGGACGGCACCGGCCGCGTCAGCACCGCGCGCGGGCATCCGACCCGGCGCTGTCGGTTTCCGCCGGATCGTCCCCTTCCGGGTAGTCCCCGGTGAAGCAAGCGTCGCAGAAATGCTTGCCCGTCCCGCCGCCGACCATATCCGGAAGGCTGGCAACGTCGAGGAAGCCCAGGGAATCGGCGCCGATGTTGCCGCAGATCTGGCCGATCGTATTCTTGCTCGCGGTCAGCTCGTCCGCGGAAGGGATGTCCGTGCCGAAATAGCACGGCCAGCGGAACGGCGGCGAACTGATCCTCACATGCACTTCGGATGCGCCGGCTTTCTTGAGCATGCGGACGATCCTGGCCGCCGTCGTGCCCCGGACGATCGAATCGTCGATCATGACCACCCTCTTGCCGCTGACGCTCTGGGCCAGGACATTCAGCTTGATCCTTACGCCGATCTCCCGCTGGGACTGCTTCGGCTGGATGAATGTCCTGCCGACATAATTATTTTTAACGAATCCCTTGCAGTACGGGATCCCCGATTCCTGCGCGTAGCCGATCGCCGCGTCGATCCCCGAATCCGGGACGCCGATCACGATATCCGCTTCGACGGGATGGAGCCTGGCCAGCAGCCGTCCGGCCTCCATCCTGGCCCGGAACACGCTGATCCCGTCGATCACGCTGTCGGGACGCGCAAAGTAGATATACTCGAAAATACATTTCCGGTTGATACCCGAGCAGCGGCCGCGCATGCTTCTCAGGCCGTACTTGTCGACAATGACGATCTCTCCGGGCTCGACATCCCGCACGAATTCCGCTCCGACCGCGTCCAGCGCGCAGCTCTCGGAAGCGAATACGACCGATTTCCCGTTGAGAAGCCCGAAGCACAGAGGCCGGTACCCGAGAGGATCCCGGACGGCGATCAGCTTCTTGGGGCTCATGACCAGAAGGGAATAGGCGCCCCGCAGACGGCCCATCGCCCTGGCGACGGCTTCCTCCACGTTTTTTGCCGTGATCCGCTCGCGGGCGATCAGGTAGGCGATGATCTCCGAATCGATCGTCGTCTGGAAAATGGCCCCGCCGGACGACAGCTCTCCGCGCAGACGGGACGTGTTGGTCAGGTTGCCGTTGTGCACGATCGACAGCGAGCCCTTGACATACCGGGTGACGAGCGGCTGCGCGTTTTCACGGACGCTGCTGCCCGTCGTGGAATACCGCACATGCCCGACGGCGATCTGCCCGGTCAGCTCGTCCAGCGTCCTGTCGTCGAACACCTCGCTGACAAGGCCCATATCCTTGTGGAATGAAACGTCTCCGTCATTGCTGACGGCGATGCCGCAGCTCTCCTGCCCGCGGTGCTGCAAAGCCAGCAGGCCGTAGTACGTGATCCTCGAGCATTGCAGGTTCTGGCTGCCGACGCCGTCCGGATGATCCTCATCCGGGATCATTCCCCTGTCATATACCCCGAAGATCCCGCATTCTTCCGAAGGCCGGTCCGCCGGTTCCCGCGCCGTCCCGTCCATCCGCCTATCCGCATCCGGCATTTCCCTGTTCAAAAGAGAGCCCTGATCCTTTCCATTGCTGCAAGCGTGTTCTCGAGGCTGGCAAAAGCGGTCAGCCTGAAATACCCTTCGCCGCACGGCCCGAACCCGACGCCGGGCGTCCCGACGATCTGTACCTTCTCGAGCAGCCAGTCGAAAAACTCCCAGGACTTCATCCCGTCCGGCGTCCGCAGCCAGATATAGGGCGCGTTGACGCCGCCGTAGACATCGAAGCCGGCCGCGGACAGATTGTCCCGGATGATCTTCGCGTTATTCATGTAATAGGCGATGTTCCGCGCGACCTGCGCGCGCCCTTCGGGCGAATAAACGGCGGCCGCCGCCCGCTGCGTCACATAGGGCGTCCCGTTGAATTTCGTCGTCTGCCGCCGGTTCCACATCGCGTTCAGGGACACGCCGTTCCTCCGCAGCTCATATGGGACAACGGTATACGCGCAACGGGTCCCGGTGAAGCCGGCGGTCTTGGAAAAGCTCCGGAACTCGATGGCGCAGGTCTTCGCGCCCGGGATCTCGTAGATGCTGTGCGGGAGGCCGTCTTCGGTGATGTAGGCCTCGTAGGCGCTGTCATACAGGATGACGGCGCCGGTCTCATTGGCATAATCGACCCATTTCGCCAGCTTTTTTGCCGTGATCATCGAGCCGGTCGGGTTGTTGGGGAAGCACAGGTAGATCAGGTCGGGATCCCGGCGGAACCGGTTGTTCCGCGGCAGGTCCGGGAGAAAATGGTTCTCCGCCGTACAGGGCATGTAAATCAGGCCGTCCCAGCGGCCTTCCTGGCTGATGTAATTGCCCGCCCGGCCGGCCATGGCATTGCTGTCGACATAAACGGGATACACGGGGTCGCAGACTGCCGCAAGCGCACTGACGGAGAAAAGCTCCGAGATGTTGGCCACATCGCATTTCGCGCCGTCGCTGACAAAGATCTCGCCGATGTCGACGGGGACATTGCGAGCGGCATAATCATGGGCGGCAATCGCCTCGCGCAGGAGGGCGTACCCCTGCTCGGGCCCGTATCCGTGGAAAGTCGCCGCCTCGCCCATCTCGGCCGTCGCGGCATGCATCGCGTCGATGACGGCGGGGCACAGAGGCCTCGTGACATCGCCGATCCCGAGGCGGATCAGCTGCTTGTCGGGATTTTTCCGCGAATAAGCCTGGATCCTTTTCTCGATATCCGAGAAAAGATAGCTTCCGGGCAGCTTCGCATAGTTCGCGTTCAAAAATTCTTTATTCAGGCTCGATTGGATTTCCATGGATATCCCCTTTGCATCCGATTTTATTTAAATACTATTGCAGCCCGGGACCGCTCTCCGGCTCCCGGCCGGATCCGGCCGCGGCAAAGTGTCAGAGGGCTTTCTCGTCGAAATACCCGTAGAAGACATTGACCGCGGGACCGGTCAGGAAGACATCCCCGGTCTTCTCATCCCAGCGGACCTTCAGGTCCCCGCCGCGCAGCCGCACCAGGACATCCCGGTCCGTCCTGCCGCCGAGGACCGCCGCGACGGCCGACGCGCAGGCTCCCGTGCCGCACGCGAGAGTCTCCCCGCTCCCGCGCTCCCACACGCGCACCTTGAGCGACGCCCGGTCCGTCACCTCGACGAACTCGACATTCGTCCTCTCGGGAAACAGCGGATGGTTCTCGATGAGCCGTCCGATCTCCTCGACCGGCGCGGCGTCGGCGTCGCCGACGAAGATCACGGCATGGGGATTGCCCATGGACACACAGGTGACGCGGACCGTCCCCCTGCCCGTATCCAGGTCAACATCGACGGCCGGCGAGCCGCCGCCGCCCAGGAACGGGACATCGGCAGGCACGAGGACCGGTGTGCCCATGTTGACGGTGACGCTGTCGAGCCTGCCCTGCCGGAGATTGAGCTTGAGATGGCGGAGGCCGCTCAGCGTATCGACCGTAACAGCCGCATTCTCGATCATGCCCTGGTCATACAGGTATTTCGCGACGCATCGGATGCCGTTCCCGCACATTTTGCCCCGCGAACCGTCGGCATTGTACATGTCCATGAAGCAGTCCGCCTTATCGGACGGCCGGATCAGGATCAGCCCGTCGGAACCCACCCCGAAATGCCTGTCGCTGATCCGGACGGCGAGCCCCGCGGGATCGTCGATCCGCTCGGAAAAGCAGTCGATGTAGACATAATCGTTTCCGGCCCCGTGCATTTTCGTAAATCGGATCATACGCCCGCAGCTCCTCCGTAACCGGGAAATCCCGTAAATGAAAAGAAGGCGTCCAAAGCACTGATGGAACGCCTTTGTGACCCTGCTCTCTGCATCATACCATTTCAGGCGATCCGCCGTCAATCTCTATTTGCAGGATTGTGCAATATTTCTTGCACTAACCTCCAAACGATCATCCAATCCGCCGAGTTGGACAAGCTCCCCGTATTTCCTCTCCAAGGCTTTCCGGATCAATTCATCGGCCATGTCCGGATTTTTCGGCAAGAAGCTGCCGTGCATATAAGTGCAATATACATTTTTATATCTTGCGCCTTCCGTCCCGTCGCTGCCATTGTTGCCGAACCCCCTGCGCACCTTCGCCAACGGCCGCGCGTCCGGCCCCAGGAAGGTCCTGCCGGAATGGTTCTCGAATCCGACCAGCACCGGGTCCTTCCCCAGCGCCGCCAGCTCGTCGCTTTCGCAGACGATATTCCCGATCAGCCTGGCATACCCCGTCTCCGTGCGGACCGGAAGAACGCCCAGGCATTCCAGCTTCTTCCCGCTCTGGTCGATGTAATATTCGCCCATCATCTGGTAGCCGCCGCAGATGCACAGAAAGACCGTGCCGGCCTCTGCCGCGGCCCGGATCGCCGGCCCCTTCACCCGCAGAAGGTCATCCTTGATGATCTCCTGTTCGAAGTCCTGCCCCCCGCCGAGGAAGATGATGTCGCACCGGCCGGTGTCCAGAGGGCTCCCGATCCCGACGGAGAGAGTCTCGGCGCGGATCCCGCGCCACTCGCAGCGCTTGCGCAGCGCGAGGATATTGCCCCGGTCGCCGTACAGGTTGAGCTGTTCCGGATACAGGTGGCAGATCGTCAGTGTCCTTTCCTCCGTGTCCATCATCGTCTCACGGCCTCTCCCAGATGCTGTTCAGCCGGTATTTCTTCTCCAGGTGCGCCCGGAGGGAAAGCAGGGCCGTGTAATTGGGAAAAATGTAAAGGCACAGGCCCGGCCTGCACTGTTTCAGCGCGTTCTCGAATCCGCTCACATAGTCCTCATCCACTTCGATCCTGTCCGCCGGGACTCCCGAATACTTCAGCCGGAGCGCCATGTCGTAGCACCGCGTCCCGCTGACGAAGCATTTCATCCCGATCGCGCGGCTCTCGAAATCCACATCCCAGATCCAGGAGACGTCCGTCCCGTCCGCGATGTTGTCGTTGAGCAGGAACTGGACGCTCCCGGCGTCGGCGGCGTTGCCGAGAAAAGACAGAGCCCGCTCCAGTCCCGCCGGGTTCTTGACCAGGACGATGCAGACATACCGGCCGCCGACCTCGAATTTTTCCATCCGTCCGAATCCGGCCCGCGTCTCTTCGATGCCGGCGCGGATGTGCTCCGCCGGGATCCCGCCGGCGGCCGCGATCCCCGCTGCCGTCATGGCGTTGTAGACGTTGTGTTCGCCCGGGATCGGCAGGCTGATGTCCAGAGGTTCCGGGCCGTGCCCGTACCGTCCGGGATCGCGGAAAGCGAGGCGGATGCGGTACAGGTTGTTCCCCAGATGGCTGTAGCCGCCGGCAAGATCCGGCTGCGGCCTTGAAAATCCGCATCCCGGGCAGCGGTAATCGCCCAGATGGCCGTAGGAACGCCGGCGGTACACGTAAGCCGTACCGCAGAAGACGCAGTTTCCGGCTTCCGTCACAGCACCGGATCCTTCCGTTTCCTCTTTCATTCCCTCGTCCGAGATGCCGCATAGCAGCAACCCGGGGCGTCCGTCAGGAAACATGGACGCGCACAAGGAATCGTCCGCACACAGGATCACCTGCGCGTCTCCGGATTTTTCGATGCCTTCCCGGATCAGGGCGCGCGTCCTGGTCAGCTCTCCGTAGCGGTCGAGCTGGTCCCGGAACAGGTTGGTCACCCCTTCGATGGCGGGGTTCAGTCTCCCCGCGTACCGCCCGAACGCGCCTTCGTCGATCTCCAGGACGATGCGGAGCGGTGAATGGCGTCCGTGCGTGTCGCCAACCCGGGAGCGGGCCTTCGCTTCGGACAGATCCCGGAACGTCAGCTTTTCAATCAGGGTGGTGACGATCCCGGAAATCAGGTTGGCTCCCGACACATTGCTGATGACCCGGAATCCCGCTTTTTCATCAATCGAACCGACCATCCGCGCCGTCGTCGTCTTGCCGTTCGTGCCGGTGACCAGGGTCACGTTCTGCCCTCTCGTCAGGTATTCCGGCAGGCCGCGGCCTGCCAGAAGAGCGGCCTTGCCCGGCAGCGTCGTCGCGTTGCGGCCCAGCGCCCGCATGAGGGCGATCATGGCTTTACCGCCGAGGATCACCGCACGATATGCTGTTTCGCGAAAAAAGTGTATGGAAATTCCTCCCATCCGCAAATCGGGGCGGCAGGATCCGGCGCTTTGCGCCGTGATTATGCCTGCGTCCCGGCCCCGGCGCGCCTGCGCCGCATCATGCCGGTGAACCGGTCGAACAGGAATTCGGTGTCCAGGGGGCCGGGCGCCCCTTCAGGGTGGAACTGCACCGTGAAAACATCCCTGTCCTTGTAATCGAGTCCTTCGATGGAAGCGTCGTTGATGTTGGCATAGCTGACCGCGGCGAGCGCCGGATCGATCGAGCGGCCGTCCACGCAGTAGCTGTGGTTCTGCGATGTGATATAGCAGCGGCGCGATCCGAAGTCCTTGACGGTGTGGTTGACTCCGCGATGGCCATACTTGAGCTTGTAGGTGTCGAAACCGAGGGCCAGGGCCATCAGCTGGTGGCCGAGGCAGATCCCGAAGACCGGCGTCCCGCTGTCATAGAGCCTGCGGATCTCCCGGATCGCGCCGGGACAGTCCTTCGGGTCGCCCGGGCCGTTCGAGAGCATGATCCCTTCCGGACCGTCCGCCAGGATCTCTTCCGCGGACGTGTCATACGGGTAGATCGTCACATCGCAGCCGTGCCTGCGCAGCATCCTCGGGATATTCGCCTTGACGCCGAAATCCATGAGCGCTACGCGGTACGGGATAAAATCCGGATCCGCCGCGTCGCCGACGGGAGGGCCGACCCTCCGGTCCGGCTTGCCCGGCTCGCCGCCCTCATAATGCATTCTTTTCCCGATGCTGACTTCCGGGACCTTGCTCACACAGACGAAATCCCGGATCCTGCCCAGATATTCTTCCGCCGGCCGGTCCATCTCGCCGGTCAGCATTCCTTTCATCGTGCCCTTCTCCCGGATGGTCAGCGTCAGAAGCCTCGTGTCGACGCCGGTCAGTCCCGGGATGCCGTTCTGCCGGAGATAATCATCCAGATCGAGCGCGTGCCGGGGATCATTCTCCAGCGCCGTCAGGCACCGGACGATCAGCGCGTCCAGCTTCGGCCCGGAGGACTCCCGGTCCTCCTCGAAGATGCCGTAATTGCCGATGATCGGCGAGGCCATGACAACACCCTGACCCGCGTAGGAAGGGTCGGTCATCAGCTCCGTGTAGCCGGTCACCCCGGTGTTGAACACCATCTCGGTGATGACATCGCGCACCGCGCCGAACCGCTCGCCCTCGAACACCTGGCCGTCTTCCAGTATCAATCTTGCTCTGCCCATCGACAACTCCCGTATGAAAATCTGTGCGGTCCCGCAGTCCCTGCCGTCACGGCTGCCGCGCGTCCCGGCCGCATGAAAAGGCCCTGTTTTTTCCACTAAGTGTACCATGCAAACCCGCGCTTTACAAGATACGGGATCCCGGTCCGGGACCCTCTGCATCTCCGCGCAACCTTGCGGTGCCGGTCACTCTGGTAAAAACAGGGCCTTACGCCTTGGCGCTCCGAACAGGAATCGAACCCGTATCAACGGCTCCGGAAACCGATGTCCTATCCGTTGGACTATCGGAGCAACTTCTTGATTATAGTGTTTTTCCGCGTAAATGGCAAGCCATCCGCAAAGGTTTGCCGGTCCGCTGCCGGATTTTCCGCAGGATCGGGAATCGGTTCCCGGTTGCCCGTAAATGGTATAATAATGATTTGTAGTATCGCACGAATCGCGAGGGGGATGCCGAAGACCGTGCAGAACAAGGATCCAGAAACATCGGACAAAGCGCTGCTCGGCAGGATCATATCCTTTGCCGTTCCGATCCTCGTCATGAATATCCTGCAGCTGCTTTTCAACGCAGCCGACATGATCGTGGTCGGACGTTTCTCGGGCAGCGCAGCTCTTGCCGCCGTCGGGGCGAGCGGTTCCCTGATCAATCTCCTCGTCAACCTTCTCATGGGGCTGTCGGTCGGGACCAGCGTCATCGTGGCCGTCGATTACGGGGCGGAGCGGCCGGACCAGGTCTCGCGGTCCGTCCATACTTCCATCGCCGTCAGCATCATCGGCGGCGTCATCACCATGGCCGCCGGCCTCCTGTTCTGCGCACCGCTGCTCCGGTGGATGGGGACGCCGGCAGACATCCTTCCGCTGTCGGTCGTGTACATGAGGATCTATTTTATCGGGATCCCCGGAGCCATGGTCTACAATTTTGCCGCCGCGATCCTGCGGGCCGTGGGAGACAGCCGGCGGCCCATGTATTACCTGCTGATTTCAGGTATCCTGAATGTCCTGCTGAATCTTATCTTTGTCATTTCATTGGGGATGGGGGTCGCCGGCGTCGCGTATGCAACGTCCATTTCCCAATATACCGCCATGGTCATGATCCTTGTCTGCCTTATCAGGAGCAGCGGCGCGATCCGCCTGGTCCCGCGCAGGATTTTTCCATTGGATCACGGCAAGCTGAAGCAGATCCTGCGGATCGGCCTGCCCGCCGGCCTGCAGAATATCCTGTTTTCATTTTCAAACGTACTGATCCAGTCCGCCATCAATTCCTTCGGTTCCGCCCTGGTGGCGGCAAGCTCGGCGGCATCGAACATCGAAGGGCTGATCGGCACCACGATGAATGCCCTTTATAACGCGGCGATCACGTTTACCGGGCAAAGCATGGGAGCAAAAAAATACCGTCGCATCGATTCCATCGCGAAATTGCTGACGATGCTCATTTTCATTGCCTGGGCTATTGCGGAGATCATGACGATCCTGTTCGGCCGGCAGATGATGGCGCTGTTCACATCGGATCCCGACGTCATACGGCTCGGAGTCCTGCGGCTGGATATCATGATGGCTGTCTATTTTTTCTGCGGGATCATGGTCGTTTTCCCCGGCCTGACGAGGAGCATGGGGTATTCCATCACGCCCATGATATGCACGCTTGCGGGAGCCTGCCTGCTCAGGATCGTCTGGCTTGTGACGGTTTTCCGCTGGGATCCGTCCATCCCCGTGCTTTTTCTCTGCTACCCGGTCACCTGGATGCTGGCAGGGCTCGGTCAGGTCGGGATTTTCCTGTTTGCGCGAAACCGGCTCCGGAAAAAGCCCTGCCTGTAAAGGCGCCGCAGGACAAGGGCCGCCGGCGCCGGATCCGTTCACCGGATATCAGGCGATCGAATCGATGTTTTTCGTGTGCATGCCCTTCATGGTCTGCCCGACCTTGTCCAGCTTGGCGTGGATGCCGTCGACGACCGGATTGCGCTTGATCTTGAGGGTGGTGGTCTTGACGAAATCCTGCTCGGTGATCACGAAGTATTTGATGTTCTTGAAATTCGGGACGAGGGCGTTGACTTCGCGGATCTTCGCGGACAGCCATTCCGCCGCGGCCTTGTCATCGGAAGCCCCCGCATGTCTGGCGATCTTCTCGCGGTCGATGTGCAGGACCGCGACGATATCCACCGCTTCCCGGCTGCTGCTTTCGCCCCAGACCACGGACTCGCTGACGCCCGGGATGTCGGCCAGCATCGCCTCGAGCTCCTCCGGAAAGACTTTCTTGCCGTTGGTCAGGACAATCATGGACTTGATCCGTCCGGTGACATGGATGCAGCCGTATTTGTCGAGGTAGCCGATGTCGCCCGTGCGGAACCAGCCGTCGGGCGTCATGGTTTCCGCGGTCGCTTCAGGATTTTTATAATAACCGATCATGATATTGGGGCCCTTCGCGAGGATCTCCCCGATCGCGCCCGGCTCTTTCTCCTCCGTGTCGATCGCGAGCTCCACCTCGGAAACCGGGTTGCCGATGCTGCCGATCACATTGACAAATTCATTGCAGGCGGAAAGGACCGGCGACGTCTCCGTCAGTCCATACCCCTGGAAGAAACGAACGCCCCAGTCCGTGAAGGCCTGCGCGATTTTCGGATCGATCGCGGCCGCCCCGCTGACCGCCAGGTCGAGCTCGCCGCCGAACCCGTGAAGGATCTGCTTGAACAGCTTTCTCCGGAGGTCGATGCCGAGGCGCAGAGACGCCCTGGAGACCTTGACCATGGTGTCCACGAGCTTCTTTTTGCCGGACGATTCGAGAACCTCGCTGACCTTGTTGTAGATGTTTTCGAACAGGAGCGGAACGGCCAGGATGGTGTTGATTTTCCACTCGGCCAGATTTTTGCTGATATAGCGAAGGCCGTCCGTGAAGCAGACGGTGGCTCCGTAATACTGCATCATGCACATCCCGACGCTGTTCTCGAACGTGTGGTGGAGAGGCAGAACGGAAAGGGCCCTGGATCCGGGAAGGATCCTGATGACACCCGAGACGCTGTAGATGTTCGAGCAGATGTTGCGCTGGCTGAGCATGACGCCCTTGGACATGGAGGTCGTGCCGGAAGTGAAAAGCAGGGAGGACATCGCCTCGGTGTCGATATCGGCGTCGATGAACGAACGGTCGCCTGCCTCCACGGCAGCCTTCCCCTCGGCCAGCAGGTCGTCCATGTCGATGAAGCGCGGATCGTCGGTCCGGGGTTCCGTGACATCGGCCATGGACATGCAGATGAAATGGCGGATGGACTTGTTGCGGGTGGCGATGTCCGCCGCGTCCCGGTAGAATTTGGGACTGAAGATATAGGCATCCGCCTCGCCGCGGATGAGGAGGGTCTCCACTTCATTGGCCGGCAGGAGCTTGTCGATCGGGACCGAAACGCCTACGCCGTTGATGCTCGCCATGCTGGCAATCGCCCATTCATAGCGGTTTTCGCCAAGAACAGCGATGTGGCTGCCCTTCAGTCCGAGCCGGAGGAGGGCTGTGCCCAGATATTCGATGTCGCGCAGGTACTCCCTGTATTTCTTGTGGATCTCCTCTCCGTCGGGCGTCCTTCGGAAGATGTAGGCGTCGATGTCCCCGTACATCTCCGTAGTCTGGCGGAGCATCTCGATGACGGTCGCGAACGCGCGGCCGTTAAAATATCTCTTTCCTGCCACTGTCTGCATAATCTCATAAACCCCCATCTTATAAACAAATAATATTTTGATAATCGAAGTAATTGCAGAATACCATAATTTGTGGTATTCTGCAAGTATTGCGCTATAATTGCATAGAATGACACACGGATTTCAAATTTGTTTGAGATAATAAAAGTATGTTCCCGGCTATGATTTACCGGAAAAGATATCGAAAGGAACCTGACACGTGGCAAATCAGACGAAAGCCTGCGGCGAGCCGTCGGAAGAAGGCAGAGACAGGGACAGCGCGGGCATTTACAGGCAATATCCCAAAAAGAGAGGTTTGACGGGCCATCTGGGGTACGCGGCGGGCTTGACCGTATCCAGGATGCTTCTGAGGCTGCGGGCGGTCGGCACCGAGAATATTCCCCGGGATCCGCCGTATGTGATCTCCCCCAATCACGTGACCTACGTGGACGGGCTCTGGGTGGCGTCTTTCCTTCCGAAGGGCCATTTCCGGCTGTTGTGCAGCATGGCAGCCAAGGAGCTCGAGGAGTCCCACGGCGCTTTCGGGCGGCTTATCGTGCGGGTCGGGCGCGGGATTGCGGCCGACCGGTTCGGCAATCCGGTCCGTGCGCTTATCCTGGCCAAACAGCAGCTGGACAAGAAGCAGATCCTCCTTCTCCATCCGGAGGGCACGCGGTCTCCCGACGGCCAGCTCGGCGAATTCAAGGACGGGGCGGCCTATCTGTCGATCAAGGCCCGCTGCCCGCTGCTTCCCGTGTACATCGCGGGCGGATATGATGTATTCAACAGACACCTGAAATGGCCCAGGCCTTTTGCCGGGCCGCTGCGGCGCAAGAGTGTCACGATCGTGTTCGGCAAGCCGCTGCTTCCCGGTCAGTTCGCTTCCGCGTCGGAGATGACCGATGCCCTGCTCGGCAGCATCCGCGCCATGAAGGCGCAGTACGGTCAGTAATACGCGGCCGTCACGGCACCGGGGACGACCTGCAGCCGGACACGGTCTTCGAGGAAGGATTCCCCGTCGCAGTTGACCAGGAGCTTTTCGCCGTCCCCTTCCATCCATCCACCGCGGACCTTGTATGTATGCACCGCGGGGTGTGTGACATGCGTGCCCTTGATGTACCGCGGGATCATGGCGAGGATCTGCGGGATGCTGATCCGGTCCACGATGCAGACATCGATCAGGCCGTCGGACAGGTCCGCGGACGGGCAGGGGTTGAACATGCCGCCGTAAAAGGCGCCGTTCGCGATCGCCGCGAGAATGAATTCTTTCTTTCCGCTCACGGTCGAGACGCTTCCGCTGCTGTCCACGCAATCGAAGCTGTATTGCATTTTCGAATAGTTCTTGCCGAACAGGCAGACGAAGATGGCGATGAAATAGGAGCCTCCACCCAGGAATTTGGCCTTGGCCACCATCCGTTTCGCGGTGTCGCCGACAATGGTATCGAATCCGAGCGAAGAAACATTCACGAACCAGGTGTTGTCCAGCATTCCCGCGTCGATCCTGCGGATCTTGAAATCAAAAATCCGCTCGATGATCGCGGACGCGTCCCGCTCGGCGAACAGCGTCTTGATGAAGTCGTTGCCGGTCCCGGCAGGGATCACGGACAGGATCGCGTCCGTGCCGGCGATGCCGTTCAGCACTTCATTGACCGTTCCGTCGCCGCCGCATGCATAGATGATCGCCCGGCTGCCATAGAGCTGCGCCTGCTCGCGCGCGAGCTGCGTGGCGTGGAGAGGTCTTTCGGTGAAAAGGAAGACGCAGCGGTCTTCGAGATGGTCCCGCTCGAACCGGCGGAAGATCTCATCCCTGAGCTCGAGGGAGCGGTGCTTCCCGGCGGTGGGGTTCAAAATGAAAACGTACTTCTCGATGTCCGGGATGCCGGCCGTCCTGCCGTTGTCGGCGATATCTGGTCTGTCCAAGCGTTTGTCCCCCTGCGCGCTCCTGTCCGGCCCGCAGGCCGGCGGCCGTTCCGTCCCTGTCATTGCTTCGGGCTCTGCCCGCCGTCTTTATCATGATGCAGCAGATTCCTGAGTGCGTCAATGTTTTTCCCCGCGGCTTCTCCGATCTTGAGACGGTTCTTCTCCAAAACCGCCCGCACCGACTCCAGCGCGGCATTTCGCCGGATCTTTTTCGTCGTCGTTTTCTCCATCTCCTCTTCGCCGAAGATGAAATACCGGATCGACTTGAATGAAGGGACTTTGAGGTTGATCTCCCGGATCATGTCCTCGATTTTCCGCCTCATGGCATGCTCGTCGGCAATGTCGCTTCCCTGGGAATCCAGGACCTCCCGGTCGAGGACGATCCTGGCCCAGACATCGACATCACCGTCCGCCTCGGCCTCCCCCCAGACCATCGATTCCTTGACATATTCGATCTGCCCGAGCAGATATTCGATCTCCTCGGGAAAGACTTTTTTCCCATTCTTCAGCACGATCATGGACTTCTGGCGGCCGGTGATGTGAAGGCAGCCGTCTCTGCGGCCGAAATGCCCGATGTCGCCGGTCCGCAGCCACCCCTCGCCGTCGATCGCTTCCCGCGTCGCGGCTTCGTCGCCGTAATAGCCCATCATCACCATACCGCCGCGGACCAGGATCTCCCCGTCGTCCCCGTCCCGTTCGCAATCGATGGCGATCTCGGTCCCGGCCAGCGGATGCCCGACCGTCCCGGGCACGAACACCCGGTCGTTGCAGCCGGCCACGACAGGCGAGGTCTCCGTAAGCCCGTATCCCTGCAGGATCCGGACGCCGACCGCGTCGAAAAAGCGGATGATCTCCGGGTCGATCGGTGCCGCGCCGCAGATCCCGGTGTTGAACTCCCCGCCGAATTTTCCGAGGATGTCCTTGAAAAGCTTCCGCCGCAAGTCGATGCCGACGCGCCGGAACATGCCGGAGATCCGTATGGCCCGCTTCAGCAGTTTCTCCTTGCCTTGCTTCCGGACCGTCTCGCGGATCTTGGCATAAAAGCTCTCAAAGAGAAGCGGAACGCCGATCAGGCAGTGGATCCGGTATTCTTCCATGTTCTTCTGGATATAGCGGAGTCCGTCGCATTCGTGGACCACTGCGCCGTAATAGATGGCGCAGAGAAGGCCGCAGGTGTTTTCGAACGTGTGGTGGAGCGGCAGGACCGAAAGCATCCGAAGGCCCACGGGGAATGAGACCACGCCGGCCAGGGCCTTGACGTCCGCGCAGAGGTTGCGGTGCGATAGCATGACGGCTTTCGAACTGCTGGTCGTGCCGGAGGTGAAAAGGAGGCATGCCAGGGCTTCGGGGTCGATCGGCGCGTCCGCATAGGCTGTGTCGCCGGCATCGAGCAGAGCCCGGCCCCGCGCGGCCAGCCCGTCGTATAGGATGAAACGGGATCCCCCGAGCGCATCCGCTTCGATGCCGTCCGCCGGAGAAAAAAGGTCGGGCGGGACAGGCGCCTTGAACGGGTTCATGCAGATGAAAAGCCGGATCCCCGGACACTTCTTCCGGGCCTTTTCCATCACCGCCTGGAATGTAGCGTCGTAAAAAATCGCGTCGGTCCGGCTCCGGGCGAGAAGGTTCAGCAGCTCTTCTTCCGGAAGGAGCCTGTCCAGGGGAACACTGATCCCGACACCGCAGAGGATCGACAGATGCGCGGCGCACCAGGCATAAGAATTGTCGCCGATGACCGCGATGCGCGCACCGCCGAGACCTGCTGCGAGAAGCGCGGTCCCGAGCGACTGCATGTCGTCGGAAAATTGCCGGTAGGTCCTGGTCTGAACCGGAAGCTGGGGCTTGTCCCGGAAGACAAACGCCGGCATGCCGCCGTACAGCTCGAGGCTCTGCGCCAGCATTTCGCGCAGGTCGGCGAACGCGCGGATCCTGTGGTATTGTTTCCCTTTGACGATCTGCACGGCAGCCTCCTATCGGCGCAAGCTCATGTCGCGCGTATGCATTTTTCGATGAAATCCACGGCTTCCGCCACGGTCTTGAGATTGTCCGCTTCGTCATTGGAGATGCGGATCGAGTAAAGGTCCTCGATTTCAACCACGATCTCATAAAGCGCCAGCGAGTCCACCCTCAGGTCGGTGCCGAGCTCCATGTCGTCGGTGATGATCTCCGGCGAGATCTCGAGCACCTCCGAAACGATCTTCACGAGCGATGTCCTGATGGATTCCCTGTCCATTTCATTCATTTCCTTCATCTCCGTCATGTTGATCACCCTATCCCTGCTTCGCCGGCCCCGGCCGGTAATCCCTGCCGCGTCCCGCGAGCTCCTCCGCCTTCGCGGCGTTCTCCAGGTACTTGCGGTCCTGCTCTTCGATGAAAAGCGCCACGGTGGATAGCACCCGGAGCAGAAGATTGCGCTCGTGCTCGGCAAGGGGCTTCGTGATCCGGTCGACCAGGAGCGTATGGAACTTCAGGTGGAGCCTGAAGGCCAGACGGCCTTTCTTTGTCAGGCGGATCCGCACGATCCGCTTGTCGGACGGATCCCGCTGCCTGTCGACATACCCCTTCCGCACCAGGCGGTCGACCGCCACCGTCAGGGTCCCCGTCGTCACGGAGAGGATCTCCGCCGTCTCCGTCATGGTCCGCGATTCGTAAAGCCCGATCCCGTCGATCGTGTGCATCTCCGATGTGGAAAGGTCCCCGAAGCTGCCCACCTGCAGCGCTTTCTCTTCCGTCACGAGGATTTCGTCAAAGATCCGGGTCAGCAGCTCATTCACTCTTTGGTCGTAGTCGTTCATATGTACCCCCGAGAAAGGTGCCGATAAATAGTTTGACGCTCTTATCATTCTATCCCTTTTCGCTCCGGGATTCAATCGCCGCGCGGATCGTCTTTTCCGCGCGCGGTTTCATCTTTTCCGCGATTTTCTCAGAATTCTCAGAAAAGAATTATCGGAATTTCAGATTTATGCCGTAAACTCGAAAAGATAGATCAAACGGAAGGATTACCGATATGCTTAAGACGGAAAATCTCGGGAAAAAGTATAAGGATTTCTCTGCTGTGGAGGATCTCAATCTCGAAATCCGGGAAAGCGCCATATTCGGCTTTCTCGGGCATAATGGAGCGGGAAAAACCACAACGATTTCGATGCTGACGACTTTGATCCTTCCCACATCGGGAAGAGCGTTCATCGACGGCCTCGATGTGGTGAAAAACAACCTGAAAGCCAGGCAGCTTCTGGGCTATCTGCCTGAAAACGTCATGTTGTACGGCGATCTCACCGCTGTAGAAAACCTCCGGTTTTTCGGCAGGCTTTCCGGAATCGGCAACGTGGATGAGCGGATCGCGGAAACGCTGGAGCTGCTGGATTTCAGGGAATGGAAAAACCAGAAGGTCAAAACATATTCAAAAGGGATGCGGCAGCGGATCGGCATCGCGCAGGCCATTCTGCACAGGCCGCGCATCCTTTTCCTGGATGAACCTGCGTCCGGACTTGACCCGCAGGGAACCCGGGAGCTTCGCGATATCCTGCTTTTACTGAACAGGCAGCTCGGCACCACCATTTTCATGAACACGCACCTTCTTTCGGAGGTTACGAAATTATGCACCGATATCGGCATTATCAGCAAGGGCAGACTGCTCCTGTCAGATTCGATGGCGAATATCGAAAAGCGGTTTCCCGAGGAGAAATCGCTTGAAGATATCTACTTCAAAATTGAAGGAGGCAAAACCGATGACCGGGCTGTGGACCATCGCGCATAAAGAATGGAAAACCGCTTCGCGCGATTTGATTTTTCTGACCATTGTCAGTTTGTTTGTCATTCTTTCCGTTCTATCCGCCTATATCGGATCCAGCACGAAAAACGCCGAAATGCAAGCGTATCGGACCATCGTGCAGATCCTGAAGAGTCAGGGAGCATCGGTGATCCCGGACCCGCCCGTCCTGTACCCCCTGTCGATCCTGCGCAATATCGTAACATACGTCGGCATGATCGGCGCTGTCGTTGCCATATTCCTCGGCTTCGAAACGTTCAGCGGCGAGCGGGGAAACGGAACACTGAAACTGGTTGCCGTCAGACCGGTGTACCGCGATCAGATCGTCACCGGCAAGCTTTTGGGCGGGGCGTTGGTGATCGGCGTGCTGCTGTCGGTCATTCTGGTTTTCAATATGGCCCTGTTTTCGCTGATTTCCGGAACGATGCCGGGTGCGCGAGAAATTCTCCGGCTTCTGGCCTTTATCCTCATTTCTTTTTTGTACATGATGCTGTTCTACATCGCCTCCATGCTGGTTTCTCAAAAAACGGATGACAGCGCGTTCGGCTTTATGTTCATGATGATCGTCTGGCTCGTGGTTTCTTTCGTGCTGCCGCAATTGGCCGACAGCCAGAAAAGCTTTGCGTATGCCGTGAACGCGGCGGCGCAGACGATCACGCAGATTCCGTCCGACACGCCCGTTTCGAGCGCGATCGCCTTTTTTTCGCCGGCCGCTCAGTTTGAAATCATCGGAAACGATATGCTGCAGGCTGTTCCCGAAACGGCCAATACCGGATTTCTGCAGATGATGCAGCGTCACGCCGGTTCTTTCGCCGAAATTCTGCTGCCCGGCGTTCTCCTGCTGCTGCTGAATTTCAGGGCGGCCGGAAAGGAGAAGGCCGTATGAAACAATCCAGAATGTTCCGCCTGCCGGCAATCGTGCTGGGAATCCTTTTTCTATCGGCTGCTCCCGCTTTTGCCCGGAACGCGTCCGGCATCGTGCTGACAGCGGGCATCGGGCTCGATCCGGGACAAAGCGCTGCCGTTCCCGTCTATATCCGGAATGAGGAGAACGTTTCTCACCGATATACGTTGTATGCGGATGACGTGTCCGGCAATTGCGAATTGTATTTCATTTCAGGCGGGCAAGCCATTCATGAAATCACGGTGCCGCCGGTATCGGATGCGCAGGCAGACCTGAACATTCTGCTGAAAAACGGCGCGGCGGCAGGCGATATTCCATTGTCGGTCCGCGCTGTCCGGGAAGACGGAATAGAGAGCGTCATGGGGGTGACCGTTTCAGTTCGCGGAGATTATGCTGTTTCGATGAGCAGTCTCACAAGCAAGGCTGAGACCGGGAGCGGAAAGTCTGTCGAGTTGGCTTTTTCCGTAACCAACCGCGGCTCCAAAGCACTCAACGGGCTGAAAATCGAACCGGACCTCCCGTATAAATGGATTGCGTCACCGGACACCGCGAATACGGCGATTTTAAAGCCCGGAGAAACGGAGATGCTGAAAATGTCCGTTTATGTGCCGGATTCCCAGGCAGCGGGTAATTTCACAATGGGCTTCCGGGCGGTGTGCGGCAATACAGCGAGCACGACCGTACGCGTTCCGCTTACTGTCAAAACGGGGACAGCCGTCGCGTACTGGATGGGCGGCGCGCTGCTGCTGGCCGCCGGATTCGCGGGTATCCAGCTTAAACGGCACGGCAGGAGGTAGATCCATATGAAAACGGTTATGATTATCGCGGGGAAGGAGATCCGTGACGCATTTAAAAACAGAATGTTTGTCGCGATCCTGATCCTGCTGCTGACGCTGACGATCGTATCGATCCTTCTCGGAGCATTCCAGGTGAAAGCCGCAATGGACAGCTACAACGAGTCGGTCCGGTTTCTGCAGTCCCTCGGGAAGACGACGGTTCCGCCGAAACCGGACCTGAATCCGATTTCAGCATCGAAGAACTTCGTCAATTACATCGGAATGGTCGGGGCGCTGATGGCCATTGTGCTGGGAAACACGGCAATCGCAAAGGAGCAGAGAAGCGGGACGATGCGGCTTATTTTGACGCGGGGCGTTTACAGAGACCGTTTCATGAACGGCAAACTGCTCGGGAACCTTGCCGTACTCGCCTGCATCACCGTTTTTACGGCAATCATCACATGGATCACGTTGCCCGCGATCGGCGGCGTACGCCTGTCCGCCAATGAAATCGCGAGGCTGCTGCTGTTTTTCGTGATGTCGTTTCTGTACATGGCTTTTTTCACGATCCTGAGCATGGGTCTTGCCGCTCTGATGTCGAAAAGCAGCAAGGCTCTCCTGCTGACTGTAATCATTATGCTGATTTTCGCGTATGTTTTCCCTCAGATCGGCGATACCATGGATATGGATAATCAGCTTCCGGGCGGATTCTTCCATTCCATGGGCATGTCGAAGGACCAGGAAACACAGGTGATAAAGCATTTCCGGTTTTATGAGGCCCTTCGGAACGGGATCGAAGAGATGTCACCGACCAAGCATTATGAGCGGATCAGCTTCGCGCTTCTGAATGTAAAACCCGGATTTGAAAAAAATACGCCATTTGAGGTCGTCCGGCTGAAATGGGTCGATCTGGCAGGTCTGGCCGTGCCGGCAGCTGCGTTTTGGCTTCTTGCATTCATCGCTTTTCTACGTCGTGAAAACATTTACCGAACAAGTTGAACCATGTAAAACAGTTGAAAGATTTTACGCGGCAGGAACGCAGTAAACAATACTAGAAAGGAAAACGTATGAAATCATCCATTGCTTCAAAAATCATTCCCGCGGCCGTCCTGGCATTTGCCCTTCTGGCATTGCCTTTTACAGGCTGCAATTCCGGAAAGGGTTCTGACCCGGCCTCTGTGCACATCTCCGGCGTTTCCGGCGGAGCAGGCCCGGATACCGACGGCGACGGGATCCCGGATACGGTCGAAAAGATGTACGGTACAAATCCATACGCCGCTGATACGGATGGCGACGGCATCGCCGACAAAACGGATCCGAACCCTGTCAGTGTCGACAACCCGATCCATGATACCTCTATGGTCCCCCTTCCCTTGCAGATCACAGATGCCCGGGCCGAGGACAACGCTACGGACGACCATCTTGAAATAACCGTGAAAAATACAGGATCGACGGTGCTGAACCAATTCGACATCTACTTTTCCATAACGGACGATGTGACCCGGAAACAAGAGTCGTATTATCAGGTGTTGAACGGCCTGACCTTGAATCCCGGAGCGGTCATGACGATCCATTTCGACAACAGAATCGCGGAAGCCGGGCATTATCCGGGAAATATGAGCGGTTTATACGGGCACTCGACGAACGGGCTGACTTTTGACATCCTGCTTCACGCGAAGGGGTATCAGCCGCTTTCTTTCCAGGTAAAAAAGGCCAAGGGAACGGCGGAAGTCGCTGACTGACCGGGTCCGCCCGGGCAAGATCAAGGGTGATTTCGATGATGCATGCGGAATTGTTGTATAATAGCATTTGATGGGTATGGCCCGGTAATCCCGGGCCGGCGCATGGTCCGCCTATTTTTCGTCAGGAGGGAGTCCGTTCTGAGCAAGAAGGATATTCTGATCATCGAAGATGATAAAGCCATAGTCCGTGTGCTGGAGCTGGAATTCGGGCACGAAGGGTATACCTTTGACGCCGCCCTGGACGGCAGGGCCGGCCTGGCTTATTTTGAAAGCGGCAACTACGGCGTCGTCCTGCTTGACCTGATGCTGCCCGGGATCAGCGGTCTGGAGGTTTGCAGAAAAATACGCAAAACGTCGAATGTCCCGATCATCATGCTTACTGCCAGGAGGGATCTGACCGACAAAGTCGTCGGACTGGATCTCGGCGCGGATGACTATGTTACAAAGCCGTTTGAGATGGAGGAGCTTTTGGCCAGGATCCGGGCCGGCCTGCGCAGGGGAAAAACGAGCGGGCCGAAATCGGATGTCCTTGAGATCGCGGATCTGAATGTCAATCTTACAACCAGGGAAGTCGTCCGGGGAGGAAGACCGATCGATCTTTCGAAAACGGAATATGAATTGCTTACGTATCTGCTTGTCAACAAAGGCATGGTTTTGACAAGGGATCAGATCATCGATCATATATGGGGGTATGATTTCGTCGGCGACAGCAATATTCTGGATGTCTATATCCGATACCTGCGGATGAAACTGGACTATCCGTTCGGTTCACGCATGATCCAAACCATCAGGGGCGTGGGCTACGCGTTGAGGCATCAGGATCATGAGAAGTAAAAAGATTTCATGGACCATATCTTTCCGCCTGACGCTGGTATATGCCATCCTTCTTTTCACCGCCATCGCTGCCGTGAATATTTCCATTCTGCTCAGCGTCTCGTATTATATCAATCAGACTTCATCCAGACAGCTCCGGCAGGTCGCCGATTCGATCGCCGAGGATATCCGGACCCTGAATGATATTTCAGATTTTGATCTGAGCAGCATTTCCAGCATCGCCGATAATGTGGATATCAACTTGTTTTTCGGCGGGAAGACGGTATACAGTACCGAAGAGAAATATGTCCTGACCGTTCCCGGAAGCGCGCTGGACGGAAAAGCCACCCGGTATGAGAGCGGTGAAACGACAGTCTTGTACCTGAATAAAACCATTCCGCTGGAGGATGGCGGCATACTGGGGATCCAGATCATCAAGGACATGGACAACGAAGAAAACTATCTGCATGCGCTGACCGTCATCACGTTTTCGTTGGATGGGATCTCTCTGATCCTGGCTTTTATCGCCGGCTATCTGATCAGCCGAAAGGCGCTGAGCCCGATCGATAAAATCATCGAACAGGCCAAACAGATCGGCGCAGGAGACCTCGCAGCCCGAATCCACCTGCAGGGGCCCGACGATGAGCTCATGAGGCTTTCCGTGACGTTCAACGACATGCTTGACCGTATCCAGCGTTCGTACGAAAAGCAGAAACGGTTTACCATGGATGCGTCCCATGAGCTGGCCACGCCACTATCGGTCATTAAAGGCTATACCGATTTGATGGATCGGTGGGGAAAAAATGAACCTGCCGTTCTGGATGAAGCCATCCGCTCGATCCAGAGTGAGCTGTCGAATATGACCGCTCTCATGGATGTGCTTCTGTTGCTGTCAAAAGGCGATCATAATCTGTACAAACCGGACTATACCGAGTTCCCGGTCCGCGTGATGATCGGGGAGATCATCCGGGAGAGCGCTCTGGTGGATCCCGCGCATCCCGTTGTCTGTGATAACCGCGATGAAGTTGCAATGCACGGGGACCGCCGGCTGATCAAGCAGATGCTGCGCGCCCTTGTAGACAACAGCATGAAATATTCAGCGAGAGAAACGCCGGTCGAGCTTCATTATGAGGTTTCGGGCAGGTATGTAGTTTTTACCGTATCGGATCATGGCATCGGGATCCCCCGGGAAGATCTGCCGCATATTTTCGAACGATTCTACCGGGTCGACAAAGCGCGGTCCCGGGAAACGGGCGGTTCCGGTCTCGGCCTGTCCATCGTCAAATGGATCGCAGATCTTCACGGCGGATCCATATCCGTCAGCAGCGAAAGCGGGAAAGGGACTATCATGACTGTTATGATCCCGCTTGGGGAATAGCGCAGGCTTACTGTCGTAGAATCCCGAAATTCTCAGATTCATTTTATTTTCCTCTCATATTCACTCCTTAGAATAGTAAATGAAGGAGGTTGGATTGGAAACGACTCGATCACAATGGGTCAAAGACGAACCGTTGAGCAAACCGAAAAGATGTAAAAGGAGATGATCATGATGAAGAAGAAAATACTGGTCTGGGCCATCACGGGCCTGATCGCGATCGGCAGCACCGCTGCGGCTTACGCGGCCACGGGAACTTCCGGCTCCCAGGCTCCGGCTTCAAAGCCTGAGGTGACGGCGCCGGAGCAGAACCAGGAGCCTGCCGGGGATCCGGAACTGACAGCCGCGAATACGAAAACCGCCATTACGGAAAATCAGGCGGAACAGGCAGCTGTCGCTGCCGTGCCCGGCGGATCATCCAAGGCGATCCAGCTGGAAGATGAAAACGGCGTTGTCGTTTATGGCGTTGAAATCCAGTCAGGAGCCGACAGCTATGATGTAAAAG
>CAZDPQ010000004.1:0-48709 GCA_964507305.1 uncultured Oscillospiraceae bacterium | reverse complement strand
CGAGACAAGCAGATTCGTTCAAACTGTGCATTGAACGCCCATTTGACGATGCCCGGATCGGAAAGCGCATGGACTATCTCATTAGGCACTTGTTCGCCACTGGCCAGGTCAATGACACGAACGGCTCCGTCGTTTACGCTGTAACCGAAAAGCAGGATTTCAAAATCAGGGGCTTCGACATACTTGTAGACGCCACTTTGAGCCAGATCGGCAGAAGAGTATGTCTCCAGATCGCATGAGATCATCTTGATGTCTGACATGATCACGACACCCTGCCTGATTTGCGGCTGATGATAGAATGCCGAGCCAGTGGCATCCAGTGAGTCGCAACATCAGGATGTACGACTAGGATCCGGGCTTTAGACACGCAGGCGAATTTTCCGTTCGTGATTAATATTTGAGCAAGACCAGACTTGGGCAGTCTTGACTTGACCGGGATCCAACCTAAAGAATCGAGGTTCATCATGTACTTACGTCCTCCGTATCAGAAAATGGCGTTGGAAATTCCAGCCGCCATTTTCTGTTTTCAATTGATGCCAACACTCAAGAAAGGAAATCCTCGTCAAGGTCAGTGGAAAAATCATCTTCCGCTTTGGCCTTGCCGCCGAGGGGTTCACCATCGCGGACCTTCTGAAGGTTATTCAGTCCGCAGGCGATGCCTTTATTGCCGTTGCTGTTGAAGGCATAGAAGTTGATGCTGGCCCTGCCGTAAACACCGCTATACACCTCGGATCTGCTGATAATGGCATTGCGGTCAGCGTCTACTATGCCGGGTGCGGTGGTGGCATTGGCATTGATGAAATAGGCATTAGTGTAGGCAGGATCGTCCGGTCGTTCGATATCGCCATCGCGCAAGGGGGTCTTGATCGCTGAAAACGGTGGCACTGACTTGCCATTTCCTTTCAGTTTTGCTTCACCCTCACGGTAAGCTGCTTCTATGGCGGCTTTGACCCTGGCGACAGTTTTTGTGTCAGTCTTGGGAATGATCAGCGAAACTGAATATTTCGGCGTACCGCCATTGATCGATTTTGCTTCCCAGACATTGGCGTAGGACCAACGGGTGTCGGGACCGGTGATAACTTTCAAGGGATTGTTGACTTTGTTGGTGTTGATAGACATAGATTTTTCCTCCTAAAATTCATTGAAATCTTGTTGTGCTGTATTGATTGCCGGACGTTTGTCACTCTCCGGTACGAGAGTCGGTTTACCTTGAGGTTTTTCGATGAGATCTCCCAGAATCTCCTCGAATTGATGCTTACCAAGCAAAGATGTCATCGCGGTTATGCCGAGAACTTTTCGTTCATAGGGATCGAATCCTGCAGAACTGACCGCGCTTGCCGCAGCGGTTTCATCGATGTATTTTCGATTGGACCGGCCTTCGACTAATTTCCAACCATTCCACTGCTTGCCGCTGATCGCTGACTGCAAGGCATAGTCCTTGATGTCCGACGCCCATGCGACGAGTTCGTCTACCTTGCCGAGGATGACTTCAATTTCATCGTCTGCCAGAAGGGGAGGTAGCTGGAAATCATATCGGGCTAGGTCAAGGTTATGATCGGCTCTGGCGCGACATTCGTGTTTGGCCTTGCAGAACTGGCACCATTCTCCGCATTGGAACTCTCCAAGCCCGGCAAAGGCTAGTTCTGCAGTCGGTTTCAGGACTTCATCTGCCCACTGATAGAGGGATTCCTTGAAAACGGTGTGTGTTGATATGTTGTCACGCCGGGGTTGATAGATGGTCATGGATACCGTGCTGATATCGTAGATGCCGTCGAAGATCTCAAGAGCACCAAGCGCATAGAGTCTCATTTGCGGATTATCCACAGCATCGACCAGCAGCCCTTGGCCGTATTTGAAATCTATGATGTGAAGTGTGCCATCGGCGATGATCACACAGTCGCCAGTGCCAAATCCACCCTCGACATACTTGGAAAAATCGAGTCGTTGTTCGATTAGCACCTGCGGATCAGAGCAATGCTGCTTTGCGGCTTCCACCAGTTCCAGCACATAGATGGCATAACCGCTCGCACAGTCGTCCATTTCTGTGTTGTAGTAGGTCAGATGCTCAGTAGGATCATCAGCAGACATGCCAATTGCGGTCTTCAGCTTGTATTCGCAGAGTGTATGAGCATCCGTGCCCTCGGCTGCATAATCGCTGCCTTTGTCGTCATAGATCTCACAGATCCGCGCTGAAGGTGGACAATTGAGCCATCTGTGTGAAGAAGATGCAGATAGAAGCGCGTGCTTACCCATTCCCGAGCACCTCAGCCTCTGAAAGCAGCGCAGCATATTCCTCGGGATTGATTTCCGATAATTTGGCAGCTCCATGCTTTTCAAGCAGTGACCTGACATTGGCGGTATACCCGGCACGCGATTTTTCTGCCAGGACAGAACGCACCATCTCAAGCGTGATCGGTCTGTTCTGTGGAACTGATGATTCTGCTGTGGGATCAACATTTGACTGGGTATTATCACTCCTGCTGAAAAGTCCGGCGAGAGATTCTGATAAACCGATCAAGGTATCTCCGCACCGTTTTAGTTCGTTTACCACCATAGAAAGCTCACTCATCTTGCTCATCTGATTGACCTCCTTCCTTGTTTTTCTTGCCTTGTCGTGAGAGCATCGCCAGTTTCCGTGCCAAGCGTCTGGATACGACGCTGATCGCCATAAGCACGTCAGCCAGTTCTTCATCGATCTCTGGATCACGGCCTTCAGGGCAAACGCGTTCTTCCTGAACCTGCATATCTTTTCCTCCATTCCGAGGGTGATTTTCTTTCCCTCACCATTCACAGGACAGTTGGAGAAGGTTTGAGTACCGGTTAATTTTTTTGATTTTGTGCATTACCCTCTGGCACCCACAGGACACCAGAGGGCAGTCTGAGTACCGCAATCAGATGAAATCTTTTAGTTTTTCGCGGAGTAGAGCAAAGATCTTGGTTTTTCGCTTATTGATCGCTTTCTGGGATAGCCCGATATCGGCAGCGATCTCGCGTTCTGATTTGCCCATACTGAAAAGTTCTGCGATCCGGCGGTTATCCGGGTCCAGTTCGTCAAGCGCGGTACATAATTCCTTGTAGAGCTCTTTTTCAGCGATAAGTTCATCGATATCGACACAATCGGCAGGTTCGAAGCCTTGCTCAGCAAATCGATCGAGGGAGAGGGTGCTGCCTTCACGAGACTTTTCACAAAGACGACAGTCCTTGGCGCAGCGGTTGCCATTCTCATCGCGGCAGCGCTTGGCACGCTCCTGGCGTTTGTGCTCAGCCCAGGCCGGGCGTTTGTAGGCACGATAGACTTCTTCGGTAACTGGGATTTGCTGACCTTCGATCTCGATATAACGTTGTTGATTGTCCATGATTGGCTCCTTTTTCAGTACGGAGCGGTGAAAAAGGGCAAAAAAAATAGGCCGGACGAAATAAACCAGTTTCCTGGTATTTCATCCGGCCTATGGGTCGCTCTTATTTCAGACGCCTCCGCTCGGTATGGTTGGTCACTCTATTCGGTTGTGCTGGTTATTGCGGTCAGAAGTTGTTGATCTTGTGGCAACGGTGACACTTGATCCTCAAGATCGCCGAACGCTCCATGACCGTTTCAAAAAGCTTCTGGCCGCAAAATCTGCAGAAGACATCTTTCCACATAGGCAATCACCCTCCTTCCCATTGTGATGTTATGATTTACGCTTTTATGCGTATTTGTGAACACTGTGTTATAACAAAAGCCTGATCATGTGTCTTGTGGGTGGATGTCGATTATACAGGTGATGAAGATGCTTATAGAATCAGTAGGGTATCCGAATAGGATCTGACGGATCATCCGACAGATAGCCAAGTTTGCGAAGACGAACAGAAGCTGCTTGCACAGATACTTCAAAGGTCCTGGCTATTTCGAAGGCAAGTGCACCTGAGCTGATATTGATGAGAGAGCCGTCTTGGCGCTTCAAGAGCTGCCTGACAGAAGTAGTACCATTCGGAATCTTTTTCACCTGATTCTTGACAGCTTCAATAGGCATCAGGATCGCAGATGCAAGATTGTCCGCCTGCCACTCGCGCCACTCATCCGGCGTTTGAGGCAGCTTGCCTGCGACAGAAGAATCACCTTTTCGACATTTGATGTAGCCGTTTGATGTCTCAACAAGACTAAGGTCGAACAGACTGGGTTGATGGTAATCGTGGTCTTCAGGACGGTGAATCACCCAGTGTCCGCATTCATGAGCGATGGTGAATCGGCCCCGACCGTATTGATCTTCACGGCTGAGCGCGTTATCGATGAGGGCAGTGCCTTTTTTCACTGGGATTTGGCGGATATCATTGGCCTCGCTGTCATAGGTATCAACTCTGCAATCCTTGAAAGCAATCAAGCCAAGGATAGATCCGTTGTTGCTCAGATCAACAAAGTCGAGCTGAAGGCCAAGAAATTGTTCGGCGAACAGGTCGATATCGATCGGACCAGGGGTGCAAATGAGATCGTGATTAAATCGCGACAGAAGATCGGTTGCGATATCCTCAATGTCATTTTTGCTGAGTTGGGGAACTCCGTCGATATATCGCTTTTGAGCCAGAATGCCCATGAGTGCTCACGCTCCTAACTAAACTAATACAAATATGCGGACGGGTGAACGGTGGATGAATCAGCTTTCGCGGACGGGCGATTAATGGGAGGAGGAGATTCTGCTTGGTGCTTGCCGATGATCAGCTTTCGCGGGCAGAGGAGAGTGTTTTTATTGTAGTCCAAACTGGTCTGTATGACAATCCGAGATAATGAATATTCTAACAAAGAACATTTGTTCCCTTTCGTTTGGCGTTCAACTCTGAAATCTCAACATAAAACGAGCGAGTCGGGCTAAGACAAAAAGTTGTGTTCGCTGATTCAAATATGGCGATATTCAAAACAGCAGTTGAACAACAGATAATTTCTTGCCTGCGACTCATTTCCCCTCCTTTTTCTGTTTCATTTCCTCGACGAATTTCTGCCAATCTTCAACAGTGGCTCCGCTGTCTTTTGCCGTACGCAAAGCTGTTCTGACAGCATTGGACACGTCGGAGTTCATAATGTACTCCGGTAGATCAGGAGATACCTCTTTCCGGCCTTGACCAGCAAGATCATAGAACTGAACCAGCTCAGAGCCGGTAATCTCCAATACGTCTGCCATTTTATCCAAGAGGTCTTTGCCTGGTGGATCGCGGCGGTCGTTTTCAATGTCGCTGATATAGCCAGGGGTAACACCGATGTCTGCGGCAAAAGCACGCAGTGTTTTTTTACCGGATCGCTTGGCTTGGAGAAATGATCCGAACGTGTTATATTGATTGTCCACGAGAATCCTCCTTTCAGTGTTTATGTGTACGCTGATGTGTGAACATAGAATATCAAGACCAGCTTTGTTTGTCAATCATGTTCTTTGCTAGGTATAAACATTTGATATGGACTGCCAAATTATGTTGTTCGTTCAATCTGCATCATCAAATAATAAGGTGGTTACGTTTGACTTGTATTCGGTAAATTAATAATTACTTATTTGGTGCGAAAATTTCACATAGTTTTACGAAAACAAGGGTAACAGTGATATAATAAACACCAATATGGTTCAGGAGGTTCAGGATGGCTGTTTCATATAATAGACTATGGAAATTGCTTATAGACAAAAAAATGAGTAAAGCCGACCTTCGTAAAGCCTCCGGTATGTCTCCAAACACGATGACAAAACTTAACCGAGATGAGCCAGTTATGCTTAATGTCCTAGATAAAATATGCAAGACGCTTGACTGCAATTTCGGAGACATCATGGATTATGTGCATGATGATATTGTGAATAATTAATAAGGAAGAGACTACACAAGATGATAGATGCAACATCCCCATTATACCCAATGATAAATCAATTATTTGAAGAGGACTGTATGGATTGTATGAAAAACATTCCTGACGGTTCAATTGATATGATTTTATGTGATTTGCCATATGGTACAACACAGAATCAATGGGATTGCTATATTCCACTTGACCAACTATGGGATCAATATACTAGAATAATCAAGCCAAATGGTGCTATTGTTTTAACATCACATGGCTTATTCACTGCGAAAATTATAATGAGTCAACCAAAACTATATAAGTACAAGTGGGTTTGGGAAAAATCGAAGCCAACAAATTTCTTAAATGCCAAAAAGCAACCGCTACGTAAGCACGAGGATGTATGTGTTTTTTACAAAAAGCAACCAACTTACAACCCACAGATGGTTCCTGGCGATCCTTATGACAAAGGCGTGCGAAAAGACCAGCTTAGTGGTAGTTATGGCGATTTTCAACCCGTCCATGTATATAGTAATGGTGACCGATATCCTACAGATATTATCTATGTAAAGACTGCAGAAAGCGAAGGAGAGGTGCTTCACCCAACACAAAAGCCTATTGAGCTTGGTCGCTATTTTGTACGTACATATTCAAACCCAGGAGATGTAGTGCTTGATAATACTTTCGGCAGCGGCTCCTTTCTAGTTGCCGCTCTTATGGAAGGACGAAATTTCATTGGTATTGAAAAAAACGAAGACGTTGCATTATTTAAAAAGGACAAAATTGACTATGTTGACGTGGCAAAGAGACGGCTCTTTCTAGTATGGCAAGCGCTCGATAAGAAAACGAGAAAGCATATAGCCCTTACAAATTTGATTCGAGAATTCGAAGAAAGGTGATTAGGTATGCCAACAATTATTAGGAGAAATGAGCGTAGTTGGGCAATCTCAATGATCACAGATATCAATATTCGTTTGCAGGCACTTGGATTACGAATTGTACGAGCTGGAGGCGAAACTACGATATCAACAGGGCAACAAAGCATGTTCCCGGACGTCCTTCTATATGGTGATGATAATCAAACTCAAATTCTTCAAGGTTGGGAACTGAAATTGCCTGATACACTTATAACCGATACTGCATTTATTTCTGATGCACAACGAAAAGCAACATCGCTTGGCCTCAATAGCTGTTTTATTTGGAATTTTACAGCAGGCGTCTTGTATGTCCGTAACGATGAAGGATCATTTGAAGTAAAAAAACAATGGAACGAAACTAACCATATTCAGACTCGCGATGATGTAGAACGATATAAACATGAATGGCTTCCCGTCATTGAGCAAATATTACTCGAAATAAATGGTTATTTACTCACCGGAGAAATCCACGGTAGTGAGCTAGGCGACATATTGTCAGATACAATTGTTGTAAGAATAATTGAACGTAATAAAGCCATTGTAAGTGAAGAGTTACGGCGAGTTAGCACGCAGAACGCGCGTATTGGTGCCTATCTATCTGTTTGGTGGAACGAGGCACAATCTGACTATGCTGCTGATGAAACCGATATGTACAGTGCATATGCTAAAGCGATGCTTTTGAATTGGACGAACAGAATAATTTTCGCTCATCTTATCAAATCACGTTATAATGCTGCAATGGCGATTGAAACGCTAAATTTTGATACTTCTGTCACGGAATCAAATAATGTCTTTGGTCAAATAACAGAATATTGTGATTTTTTTAGCATTTTCAATGGAGTAGAGCATAACGCATATTTGCCAAATGCATCATGGCATGACTTGATGGATTTGAATTTATTCTTGACTGATAATGGCGTCCACCAGATTGACCAGAATGCTTTACAAAATGTGCTCGAACAAACGGTAGCTGTTGCGAAACGTGAATTAAATGGCCAATTCACAACACCAGCTGTTCTAGCAGACTTGCTTGTTCGCCTAACTACACATGATTATACTGGTGATGCAATCGATCCTTGTTGTGGAACAGGTTCGATTCCACAAGCTTTACTTAAGAGAAAGAAAGAGCAGCTTGGAAATGTAGCGCAATCTGTTGCCACCACTTGGGCTGCCGATAAGTTTTCGTTTCCTTTACAATTAGCAAATATCAGTATGACAGACACGGATGCAATCAATCTTCCAAGCCAGGTATTTCAAAAAAATGTATTTTCGCTGCAAGAGGGAAATGAAATATGGATAACAAATCCGACGAACGGAGAACGTATCACACTTCATATACCGTTTTATTCAACCATTGTTTCGAATTTGCCATTTATACCTTTTGAAAAGATATCGTCTGAAGATCAAATATATATCGAGAATCTATGCAATGAGATTCAAAGGAATACACATATCACACTTAGTAATCGAAGTGATTATTACTCTTATATTTTATTTGCCCTTCACTCTATACTTGCGTCTGGTGGATTTATTGGAGTGATTACATCCAATTCATGGTTGGGGACTTCTGCTGGCCGCGAGTTTTATAAAGCACTCGGCTATTACTATAAGATTGAGCAATTGCATATTAGTAGTGTTGGCAGATGGTTTAGAAATGCACAGGTGGTCACGGTTATTATAATTCTTTCAAAGCGAGATGTAGTTGGCCAGCCGGTCAGTGGTGAGATTACGGCATTCTGTACATGGCAGAGAAGTCTATCTGGATTAATAAACAATGAGAATGAACAAAACATTATTGTTAACTCATCGTTATTGGGGCGTGAAATAGACGCACGGATTTTTCAATACAAGCCTTACACGAATGAGGATATATCTGCACTATTCAACATGAATATATCGTTATCATCTCTATTTCATGATGTGCGTTGGTTACTTGGTATCCGAGATAAACTCACTCCAATATCTACAGTTTTTAATGTTGTGCGTGGCGAGCGTCGAGGATGGGATACAATGTTTTATCCAGCAGCTGGTCACGGAATAGAACATCAATACATCAGAAGAGTTCTTAAGAATGCACGTGCTGTGAACACATTAAACGCGCAAACCGATAGTGATGCTTTTTGCTGCTCTGCCTCGCTCAGAGATTTGCGCAATGCGAGACATTATGGAGCACTTTCATGGATAGCCAGATTTGAGAATGGGGTTAATAAGACGGGAAGACCACTTACAGAAGTCTTGTCCAAAGCCAATATGCATTGGTATGAAATGACTGACAGCAGTACTGCCGATATAATCACGACAATGAATCCAGATCGCAGACTTTTCTACGCTAAATTTGACGAGCCTACGTTTATTAATCAAAGGTTGATTGGACTAAAGCGTAAGGATAGATACTATGATTTAACACTATATCACGCATTACTTAATTCGGTTCTGGGAATGTTTTATATTGAGGCAGTTGGTTTTGGTCGTGGTCTTGGCGCTTTGGATATCAATAGCACTACCATTCGCAATGCACTAATGCTAAACCCGAATTTGATTAATGCTGAGCATCGGCGGACAATTTTAACTAGATTCGAACCTTTGCTTAGTAGAAATGTTTTAACGACAGAAGAAGAATTAGCAAGAGCAGACCGACGTGAGTTTGACCTTGCGGTTCTCACCGCATATGGAATCGAGCAATACTATACGGAAATAAAGAATTCACTTTTGTCTATGCAACAAATGCGTTTATGCGTTCGCCAATAAAGCAGGATATTGTGAGTTATAGATTTTAATGCATAGCACTTGTCAGTTTGTTAGGAGGTCCCTTCTATGACAGTAAACAGAAAAAATATAAATCTATTTCTTATGGACGGTGAGCCTTCTGGCCGATTGAGATGTAGTCTCCTCAATTGGACTGGCTTGGGTTACAAAATACCAAGGTCATATTTGCCTTCTTGTGTTGAACTAAAGTACTTGAAGCAGAGTGGAGTATATTTTCTTTTTGGAGCTGATAAGGACGAAAAACCAGTTGTCTATATTGGTCAAGCAGGCACTAGGAAAAACAAAGAAGGACTTCTATACAGAATTAAAGAGCCTCACAACAAAATTGAATTATGGACAGATGCTGTTATGTTCACAACAACCAATAATTCACTCGGTCCCACTGAGATAGGGTTTTTGGAAAATCGATTTTGTAACATGGCGATCGCGGCAAACCGATATGATGTTAAGAATGCTAATGATCCTCCGCTAGGAAATCTCACTGAGGAAAAGGAATCCGAAATGGAAGAATTTATCCAGTACGCCAAACTGGTTATTGGGGTACTTGGTTTTAAAGTTTTTGAACCTTACATTTCACCAACATTAAACAAAAACGATCCCTTACTCTACTTTGCTCGAGCTGGTGTTGATGCCAAAGCACAGATAACAAATGAAGGTTTTGTTCTATGTAAGGGCAGTAGAATTGCTTCTGTTACCACGAAAAGCTGTCCTGCTATTGCACTAAAAATGAGAGCCAAATATGCCGACAGGATAAAGGACTACGAAACCGAAGAGGATATTTTGTTCAGCAGTCCATCATCAGCTGCAGCCTTTGTCGGCGGATCCAGTCTGAGTGGAAATGAAATGTGGAAAACGGCTGATGGTACGCTACTCAAAGCAATATATAAGTAACCGGAGAGAAGTGTCTGAATAACGAATTGCTGTCCTATGGGGTATATTTTGTTTGCTGTGTGCATCTTTGCACGATTTGCCTTAGGTGTGTGCATCATTACACGATGAGTGTCCAAATCCGCTATTTTGACCCGATTTCGCGTTCGAAGATGCCCCCCCAAAACCCCGAAAACCCCTGAAATCAAAGGACTCCAGCATTGTATCAATACTGGAGTCCTTTTGTGGAGCTCTTAATCGGAATCGAACCGATGACCTCTTCCTTACCATGGAAGCGCTCTACCGACTGAGCCATAAGAGCAACGATGGAGCGGATGACGGGAATCGGACCCGCGTAGTCAGCTTGGGAAGCTGATATTCTGCCATTGAACTACATCCGCACAGCGCCGGTGCGCTCGGTAAAAACATTATATTAGCACGCTGATTTTTTGTCAATTCAAAATGCCGAAATCCGCGTGGCATATGGTTTTACGGGGAAAAATCGTGTAAAATAGACGAAAACCGGGAGGCGGAGCCGCCGGAGGAGACCCGCGGTCAGGCGGGATGCTTGCGGAATCCCCGGATCGTTGTATGATGGAAGCAAAGGGAGCCGCCCGGATGAGGAAAGGCAGGGTGTCAATGGATAAGAAAAAAATTCGGAAGATCGCATATGGAGGGATCCTGACGGGGCTGGTGCTCGTGGCGACGATGTTTCTGCAAATCCCGAACGGCATGAAGGGATATGTCAACCTCGGGGACGGCGTGATTTTCGCGGCGGCCATGATCCTCGGGCCGTTCGCCGGCGTCGTGGGGGCCATCGGCTCGGCGATGTCGGACTTTTTCCTCGGTTACGGCGTCTATATCCCCGCGACATTCGCGATCAAAGGCCTGATGGGTCTTGCCGCCGGTATCCTGCTGAAGCATGGAAAAGAAAATTCCTATCTGTATAAAGCCCTGGTTTTCCTGGCCTGCGAGCTGATCATGATCGGCGGCTATTTCGCGTTCGAATCGGTGCTGTTCGGGACTTCTGTCGCTATTATTTCGGTGATGCCCAACATCGTGCAGGGGGCTGCGGGAATCGCGGTCGGCCTAGCCTTCGTACCGATCGTCGCGAAGATCTTCGAAAGCGAAAAATTCAATGTCTGAGACGGCCGGCGCGAAGCCGAAAGTCATGGTCGGCATGAGCGGCGGGGTGGACAGCTCCGTCGCGGCTCTTTTACTGGCAGAGCAGGGGTATGAAGTCGTCGGCGTTACGCTGAAGCTGTGGGACGCGGACGGGGAGGATGCGGAGAGCGGCCCGGCGGCAAAAGGCTGCTGTTCGCTCCGGGATGTGGAGGATGCGCGGGCGGTCTGCTGGAAGATCGGGATCCCGCACTATGTGCTGAATTTCAAGGATGTTTTCCGAAGGGACGTGGTGGACCCGTTTGCCGCGGAATACCGCGGCGGCCGGACGCCGAACCCCTGCATCGCCTGCAATCGGCGGATCAAGATGGGTGCCATGTTGGACAGGGCCGCGGCGATGGGATTTGATTTCATCGCGACGGGACATTACGCGCGGATTCTGTACAACGGTCAGATCGGCCGGTACGAGCTGCTCAAGGGCCTTGCGGGGAAAAAAGACCAGAGTTATGTGCTGTATCATCTGACGCAGGACCGGCTTGCGCACACGCTCCTGCCGCTCGGCGGGATGACGAAGGAAGCGGTTCGCGCCGTGGCTGCGGAGCGCGGATTGCTGACGGCACGCAAGCCCGACAGCCAGGAGATCTGTTTTATTCCGGATAATGATCACGCGGCATTCCTGCGCCGGTATGACGGAGCGGACGCCGGGCCCGGCGATTTTGTAGATCGTGAGGGTAAAGCGATCGGAAGGCATGAGGGCATCGCGCGCTATACCATAGGCCAGCGGAAGGGGCTCGGGACCGCGTTCGGCATCCCGATGTTCGTCACGGGGATCGACCCGGCCGCGAACACGGTGGCGCTTGGCCCCGAAGAGGAGCTGTTCCGCCGGGGAATGATCGTGGACGACCTCAATTTCATCCGTATCCCGGAGCTGACATCGCCGGTCCGGGCTTCCGTCCGGATCCGGTACAACGCCGCCGAATCGCCGGCGGTCCTTGCGCCGCTCGCGGACGGACGCGTGGAGGTGACCTTTGACGAGCCCCTGCGCGCGATCACGCCTGGACAGGCGGCGGTTTTCTACCTCGGGGACAGCGTACTGGGCGGCGGCACGATCCGGAGGAGTTTCTGAGCATTTCACAGCGGAGTCGGGACTTGACATTGACACAGCGTCAAGGTTTACACTGAAGACGAGGTGAGGGATGTGGACTACACGATCGGTGAACTGGCGGGGCTGGCCGGGATCAGCACGCGCACGCTGCGCCATTATGACGGCGTCGGGCTGGAGGAGATCCGCCGTCTGCTCGGTTCCGCCGGTTATGACCGCCTTGGAACGCTGCAGGGGCACCTGAAGGCCCTGACGGAACGTAGGGAGCACATCGATCGCCTCATCGCAAACGTGCGCAGGACCATCGGATCGATGAAGGGGGAAGGAACCATGAAGGACCGTGAAAAATTCGACGAATTCAAACGGGAAATGATCCGCGAAAACGAGCGGAAATATGGGAAAGAAGTCCGTGCGAAATACGGGGAAGCCGCTGCCGCCGCGTCGGAAGCGAAAATGGCGGGCATGACCGCGCGGGAGTACGAAAGAGCGCAGGAGCTTTCCGGGGAGATCGCCGAAGCGCTCCGGGAAGCCATGGCGGAGGGCGATACCGCGGGGGCGGCCGCTCAGAAGGCCTGCGATCTCCACCGGCAATGGCTGTGCATGTTCTGGCCGGACGGCATGTACTCGAAGGAAGCGCACCGGGCGCTCGGCCGGAGCTATGTCGAGGATGAGCGGTTCAAGGCGTACTACGACCGGATCGGAGAAGGCGCGGCGGATTTTCTGCACGAGGCACTCGAAATCTACTGCGCGGAATAGGCGGGGCGGTCCGGCTTCCGTATAGCGGAAGGGGTCATCCCGGTGATCCGGCGGAATTGGCGGGTGAAATAGCCGGGATCGTTGAAGCCCACCGCGAGGGCGACCTCGGTGATGCTCATGTCGGTGTCCTTGAGGAGGATCCCGGCTTTTTCGACCCGGTATCTATTGAGGTAATCCGTCAGCCCTTCGCCGGCCGCTTCCTTGAACAGGTGGCAGAAATGCGAGAGGGACAGGTTGAGGAGCGCCGCGCATCCGCTGGCGGTGATCGGCTGCGGGTAGTGGACCTCGATGTGTCGGAAGAGCTTTTCGAAGCGCTGCAGGGTCCGGATCTTCCTGGCATATCCGCCGGGTGGCGGCGTGCGGTCGATATGCCGCCGCAGCAGCAGCGCCAGAAGATGCAGCGTGATCGATTTCATCTCGGGTTCGTAGGCGAATCCCTTTTCACGGTATTCGCGGATCATGTTTTCGGCGCAGAGAGTGCAGTCGGCATCCCCCCGGATCACGTTGGAGAAAACGATGCGGCTGCCGAGAAGCGGCTCGAGGTATTTGGCGCTGCATGTGTCCTTTTCATCCCCCATGAGGAAGGGAAGGTTGAAAATGATGCAGTAATAGCTCAGGCTATCGCTGTCGCTCACCAGGCTGTGCGGTTCGCTGCTGTTGACGACGACGAGGTCGCCCTGCGCGGCTGCGGCGGTTTTTGCGCCGCAGGTGACGGTAGCGCTGCCGCTGAGGAGATACAGCAGCTCGATGTGTTCGTGCCAGTGGCTCTGGAAGCCCGCCCCTTTCCTCGGGATCTCGCACAGGGCGACTTTGATCGGGAAATTCGGGTCGGGCATGTCCATGAATTCATAGATGGAATAGTCCATGCGGCCTCCGGTGAGGGGTGTTGGAATGATTGCAGAATACCACAAAATCGTCCCGGTTTTCAACCGTTCAGGACATGACAGAGACGCCCCCGGAATCTATACTGAAACTATCAAAGACGAAAAGTGCGGCTCCGGTTTTCCCGGGGTAAGGGGAACCGGCCGCGACAAAATCATTCGGGTGTGCCGGAGAGGGAGGTTTCGTATGGAGGCGTTCAAGATCGGCGTGATCGTCGATTCGTTCCGCTGCGGGGTGAATGAAGGGATCGTGAAAGCCCGCGAGGTCGGGGCGCAGGGCATCCAGGTTTACGCGACGTCGGGCGAGATGGATCCCGACACGCTGACACCGGCTGCCAGAAGGGAGTTCATCGACCGGGTCCGTTCGAACGGGCTGGTCGTTTCCGCGTTGTGCGGCGACCTCGGGGGGCACGGGTTCAGCGTGCGTGAGGATAATCCCCGGCGCATCGAGAAATCGAAGAGGATCATGGAGCTGGCGAAAGAGCTCGGCACCGATGTCGTCACCACGCACATCGGTGTCGTGCCGGAGGATCCGGGCCATCCGCGCCGGAGGGTCCTGAAGGAGGCCTGCGAGGAGCTCGCGCGCTTCGGCGACAGCATCGGCGCGTCCTTCGCGATCGAGACGGGGCCGGAGAAGGCCGCTACGCTCCGGGATTTTCTGGACAGCCTTGAGGCAAGGGGCGTCAGGGTCAATTTCGATCCCGCGAACCTGGTCATGGTCGTCGGGGATGATCCGGCGGAAGCGGTCCGCACCCTGGCGCCGTACATCGTGCACACCCACGCCAAGGACGGGATCATGCTGCGGCAGGCATCGCCGGAAAAAATCTACAGCGGCACGGAGGATTTCGGTCCCGGGGCGCCGTTCCGGGAGGTCCCGCTCGGCGAGGGGAACGTGGATTTCCCGTCGTATCTCGACGCACTGCGGCAGGCCGGGTACAGCGGGTTCCTGACGATCGAGCGCGAGGTGGGCGATGATCCGGAGAAGGATATCCGGGCGGCGGTCGAGTTTCTGAAAGCGCAGATGCGTGCCATGTGAGGGATCGGAGGATCGGCGGGAGATGGACAGATTGAGAGTCGGCGTGATCGGTACGGGCGGGATCAGCCAGGTGCATCTTGAGGCGTACGCGGCCCATCCGGAGGTGGAGATCGCCGCTCTGTGCGATATCAACGAAGAGCGGGTCCGCGGGTGCGGACAGAAATTCGACGTGAGCCGCCTTTTCACTGATTACCGAGATATGCTCCGCATGGAGGATCTCGACGCGGTCAGCGTGTGTGCCTGGAACAGCGTCCACGCGCCGGCGACGATCGCGGCGCTGCGGGCGGGCAAGCATGTCCTGTGCGAAAAGCCCATGGCGGTCAGCGCGAAGGAAGCGGCGGAGATGGTAAAAGCCGCGGAGGAAAGCGGCAAACTGCTCATGATCGGGTTTGTCCGGCGGTTCGGCAATGACGCGGCGGTGCTGCGCGATTTCATCGACGGCGGCATGATGGGCGATATCTATTACGCGAAGGCGTCTTATCTGCGGCGCTCGGGGAGCCCGGGCGGCTGGTTCGGCGACCGTTCGCGCTCGGGCGGCGGGCCGCTGATCGATCTCGGCGTGCATGTGATCGATTTCGTGCGATATTTCATGGGCCGGCCGAAAGCGGCCGCGGTCAGCGGCGTGACGTTCAGCAGGCTCGGGAACCGGGACGGCATCAAGACGCCGAAGGGCTACCTGGCGGCGGATCGATCGGATCTTTTCGACGTGGAGGATATGGCGGCGGCGCTGATCCGTTTCGAGAACGGTGCGGCTATGACGGTCGAAACGAGCTTCAGCCTCAACATCCGGCAGGATACGGGGTCGATCGAGCTGTTCGGCACCCGCTCCGGGGTCAAGGTGGATCCGGGCATCGAGTTTTTCAGCGACATGAATGGGTATCTCGTGGATGTCCGGCCTTCCGGGGATACTTCTTTGAGTTTCCAGGGATTGTTCCGGAAGGAGATCGATCATTTCGCCGACTGCATCCTGCGGGGTGCGGAGTGCATCAGCCCCGCGGAGGATGGCGTCGAGCTGATGCGGATCATCGACGGGATCTACGAGTCGGCGCGCACCGGCAGGGAAGTGTCTTTGCGCGGATGAGGCCGGCAGGGCGGCGCGACGGCAGGAGCGCAGCGTTTTCGGGAGGGTGAAGGGATGAAATACGCGGTCAGTTCGTACAGTTTCGACGCGATGATGCGGGACGGTTCGATCCGGCAGATCGATACGATCGCGCTGGCTAAGAAAATGGGGTTCGACGCGATCGAATTCGCGGGGCTGAGCCCGGATGAAGGCGAGACGAAGGAGCAGTACGCGGTCCGGCTGCGGGATGAATGCCGCAGGCAGGGCATCGGCGTCGCCGCGCTCGCCGTCGGAGCGGATTTCCTTCGATGCCCGCGGGGCAGCCTCGCCCGGGAAATCGATGGGGTCCTGGAGGATGTCCGCGCCGCCGCCGCTCTCGGGACGTCCAGGATGCGCCACGATGTTTCGGGAGGATTTCTTTTCGAGAAGGAAAAGCATGTTTCCTTCGACCGGGCGCTGCCGGTCCTCGCGGATGCCTGCCGGGAGATCACCGTGCAGGCAAAACCCCTGGGGATCCGGACGATGGTCGAGAACCACGGCTTCTTCTGCCAGTCTTCCGCGGATGTGGAAAGGTTGATCGACCGCGTGGGCGATCCGAACTTCGGCGCCCTGATCGACATCGGCAATTTCGCCTGTGTGGACGAGGACTGCGCCGCCGCGACGGGCAGGCTCCTGCCGTATGTTTCTCACGTCCACCTGAAAGATTTCCATATCAAGGACGGCGGCTGCACCGATCCCGGCAAAGGCTGGTTCCTGTCCCGGGGCGGACGGTATCTGCGCGGGGCCATCATCGGCCACGGCGATGTTCCCGTGAAGGCCTGCCTGAAGCTGATCCTCCGCAGCGGCTACGATGATTTCCTGTCCCTCGAATTCGAAGGGATCGAACTGCCGCTGACCGGCATCGAGATCGGATTGGAGAATATCCGCCGCATCCTGGCGGAGATCGGGTGACCATCAGAGCGGCAGGAGAAGCCGGCATTCCCGGGCTTACGCGGAAGGTTCGGACTCGCTGCGGTGCGAATGGAGCCTGAATTCTTTCGGGGAAGCTCCGGTGTAGAATTTGAAAGTCCTGTGAAAATACGGATAATTCTCATATCCGACGGCGTCGGAGATCTCGAGCAGGGACAGGTTGGTCGAGCTCAGCAGAAAACAGGCTTTGTCGACCCGGTATTTGGCGATGTACTGCACGGGCGACATGCCGGTCTCCGACTTAAACACCCGGCAGAAATGGCTGCGGTTGAGAGACAGCAGCTTCGCGATGGATGAAACGGTGATCTTGCGGGCGAAGTTGTGCGAGATGTAGCTTTTGGCGTAATAGACATACTCCTCGGCGTTGCTCCGCGGCTTCCGGCTGACATTGGCTTCGATGAAGATGTTGAGGATCAGCAGAAGGGAACCCAGGCCGAACACTTCGGGGAAAATGGCGTCGCGGATCTTGAGCGTGGTCTCCTCGATCTGGTAGACCAGGTTGGGATCGGATATGCCGATGATCAGGCTGTCATCCGTGAAGCCCATGCGATGGACATAATCAAGGGCTTTGCGGCCGTTGAAGGAAATATAGCAGTATTCCCACGGATCTTCCATATCGGCGCAGTATGTGGTGATCTCGCCGGGATGGATCAGGAAGGCCTGATTTTTCCCGAGCTCGAAGACCTGGTTGCGTGCGTAGTATTTCCCCTTGCCGGACAGGATGTAGTGGATCAGGTAGAACTCCCGGGCGGTGGGGCCGAAGGTGTACCCTCTGTCGCAGGTCTCCCAGCCGGACTGGCAGAAATACAGGTCTTCCGTGACCCGCTTGTTGCATTCGGAGTTCAATAGTTTCAGCGGAAACGGCATGTCGTCCTTCCTGGCCATAAGGCTGCCGGATCAGGCGGATCGCACCGCCCTCATTGTATCGGATCAGCCGGTCTTTGGAAAGAGAAAAGCATTGAAAAGCGGGGAAAATGCAACAATCCTGCAAGAACTCGCTGCATTAACGCATAGTATCTTCTATCACGGATTTATACAATAAGTACCAAAGTCAGAGCGGAAACGGCCGGTGCCGTTGGTCATCCTGCGAATTCTGGCGCACGGAGCCGCCGGCGGACACCGGCGGCTCGCCGATGCGTGTGTCACATGGATCGCAGGACTGCGGGAGGTCCGGCTGAGAAAGAGGGGCATGTTATGGAATATCGTGAACACAGGAACATTCCCGCTGCCGGTCATCCGGCAGACGTCATCCGGCCGCTGGCGCTGCCGGAAAACATCACTCTTGTACAGGATATGGATGCTTTCGCCGCGCAGGGAGATGACGCGACCGGTCCATACCCTTCCGGGATATCGGTTTCACCGTATTTCGGCGTCACGGCCGGCGGGATCCGGGTGCCGGCCTATTGCACGCCGGTGACGCTCGGCGGGCCGCACAGCTTCGCCATGGCGGATCTGCCCCCGGAAGGGTTTCCGGTCGAAATCGAGGTGACGGCGGACACCGCACCGGATTCTGCCGCGATCCTGCCGGAGCGGCACGGGGTCCTGCCCCGGGTGGACGGTCACACGATCCGGTTTCGCGTCACAGGGTACGGACAATACACCCTGGTGCTGAACGGCCGCCATGAAAAGCCGCTGACCCTTATCCTCCGCGACATTCCGGTGCTTCCCGATACGGAGGGTTGCCGGGTCATCCGGTACGGCAAAGGACTCCACCGCGTGGATTTCATCCATCTGCCGTCCGACACGATCCTCTACCTCGAAAGCGGCGCTCTCCTGATCCCGGAGCAGCCGGACGAACGGGAGACGCCGCTGGCCGATCCCGACTGGGCGGGCAAGAAGCATTACAAGCCGTTCATCCAGGCGAAAGACGCCCGCCATATCAAGATCCTGGGGCACGGCATAGTGGATTTCACCGGCCTGGACTGGCATATGCGGGGACCGGTCTCGATCGCCGGATGCAGCGGTGTCGAAATCGACGGGATCACCCTGATCAACGCGCCGGCATGGAATCTGACCGCCACGCAATGCCGCGATGTTTCGATCCGCGATGTCGTGATTTTCGGCTACCGGCAGAACAGCGACGGGATCAATGTCGTTGACAGCCGGGATGTCCGGGTGGAGGACTGCTTCATCCGGTCCGGCGACGACCTGTTCGGGGTCAAGTCGCTGCGGCGCGGGGAGGGCTGCGGCGTGAGCAACGTCCGGTTCGACCGGTGCATCGCATGGCCGGACAAGGTCCGGGGATTCGGGGTGTTCCACGAGACGGTTTCCGATATCCGGGATGTGTATTTCACGGAGTGCAGCGTCCTGTACAAATACGCGGACTGGATGGATGACCTGGGATCCCTTGTCGTGATCTCCGCCAGTGAAGGCAACATCAGCCGCATCTTTTTCAGGGACATCGAGATCCACTTCGAGATCCGGTACCCGATCATCTGCTCGTTCATCGACGATGATCTGAACCGGAACCCGGATCATATTTTCGGATCGATCCGGGACATCCATTTCGAGAATATCCGGTACCGCGGCGAACGTCGGATCCGGCTGAAAGGGCGTTACGATCCGGCGAAGCTGGATGACATCCATTTCAAGGATATCTTCCGGGATGGACGGAAAATCACATCCCTGGAGGATCTTCTTCTGTATCCGGACGGACCGGTGGGATCCCATCTCTTCCTCGAATAAGGCGGCGGACGGAGAGGACCGGAACGGCGGTCAGGCGAGGAGATGCCGAAAAAGGAAAAGGATCAGGCTCCGGAGCAGCTCGGGCTGCGTCGGGACCGTGGGGTTCCCGTCGGCGGAACCCAGCCCGTGCTTGCCGTTGATGACCCGGATGTACTCGATCTTCATCCCGGCCGCCTGTGCCTTTTCGACATAATGATCCGCCTGGATGACGGGCACGACCGTATCCCTGACTCCGTGCGCCATGAAGACAGGGATGGATCCATCCTTCGCGAGATGGTTCACGGGGGACGCAGAGGCATACAGCAACGGATCTTCTTCATACGGGCAGCCCAGAAAATCCTTCAGCAAAGCCTGCACTTCGGCCAGATCGTCTCCCCGGTAGCAGGACAGGTCGACAAAATCGCAGGGTGTCGACAGGGCGACCACGCATCGGATCCGGTATGAAACACCCGCAAGGTCCGCGGCGCTTCCGTAGTCCGCAGATGCAAAGGCCGCCAGCAGGGAAAGATGGGCGCCCGCGCTGCCGCCCAGCATGCAGAAACGGGCCTTGTCCACGCCGAGGCTGCCGGCATGGAGGGTCAGGTAGCGGACCGCATCGGTCACATCGTCGATATGCGCCGGGAAACGGACGGCCTCGTCTGTCAGCCGGTATTCTACGCTGGCCACCGCCATTCCGCATTCCAGAAGCGGACGGACCACATCCTCCATGTCTTCCTCATTCAGTACATGGGTCCCCTGCTTCCAGGAACCGCCATGCACATAGATGACAAGAGGAGCCCGGCGGAAAATGTCCCGTGCCGGAGGATAGAAAAGGATCTCCAGCGGCCGGCCGGACGCTTCCTTATAAATCAGGGATCGCGGAGCGGCGGATGTGGCCGGCGCGCGGAAAGCCGCCGCCGGATCGACGCCGCGCAGGACCAGGTACAGACCCGCTGCAGCAATGGCTGAACCGAGCAGAACGGCAAGAGAAAGAAAGATTTTCCGGACCCATTTCATAATGCGTCCCTTTCATCCGGGTATTTTTACGTTCCATCTGTTATCATATCAAAACCGTGGCGGAAGGGGAACAGGAATCGCGAATGCCATTCGTTTCCGGCCACGTGCAACAATAATGTAATTCTGCGCAACATTGTATTCTTGATAATCGGTTTTTGAAAATGTTTAATAAGACTAAAATGAGCCAGGTATTTCACGATATTCATAGATAATACGCACAACCATATCCGGACGACACTACATAACAGGGTGTAAAACGAGGCTTCGACACAGCACATATGCAGAAATCCGGACAATAAGGGCTCTTTTCTCCGGCACGGCAGGCAGCAGAGGGGAAACAGGGGCCGGAACGAACGGGAAGAACCGGAAAATGACCGGTCTTATAAGTAAAAACAAGGAGGAAACGAAATGAAAAAGCTATTGGCATTCAGCCTGACCGCATTCCTGATCATGGTCAGCGCAGTCCCCATGTTTACCTTCAAGGCGTCTGCGGAAGCGGTCGCCCCGTCGGTCGACCTGGATTTCACGACGATGGATGTCACGGGGACCGTGCGCGGATCCATCACCGCGGACATGCTCGGCGCTGCGGACATCAGCGACAATTACCAGATCGGCCTGCAGGGCGATCCCCAGGTCCCCACTCTTTATACGGTGGACGGCTACAATGTGACCTGGATCACCTGGAAGCTGACGGCGCCGGAAGGCAAGCGTTTCACCGACGCGGATCTTCAGATCGTCGGCAAGATCTGCGACTACGCCGCGAATGAGAACCTGTTCGGCGTGTTCGTGTATCCGACCCAGCCGGTCGGCGGAGACCTCGGCGGCAAGAGCGCGGAAGCGGTCCATTTTGAGAATGCCTATGATGACACCATGCCGACTTCCGGATCATACGACGATGTCCACGATTTCGACCTCTCCGCTTCCGCGGCAGGTCAGACGGAGATTTATGTCACGGTCATGCAGATGACGACCGGATCCCCCGAGTGGATCGGCTACCGCCATCTCACCCTGACGAGCGCGGTGGAAGACATCCCGGCGCCGGCTCTTGTCGTATCTCCCGACGGGCTTTCGACCCAGATCAACTTCACGTCGATGGATGTCACGGGAACCGTGCGCGGATCCATCACGGCGGATATGCTCGGCGCCGTGGACATCAGCGACAACTACCAGATCGGCATGCAGGGCGATCCCCAGATCCCCACCCTTTACACGGTGGACGGCTACAACGTCACCTGGATCACCTGGAAGCTGACCGCGCCGGCAGGGAAACAATTCTCGGGCGCGAACCTCCAGATCGTCGGCAAGATCTGCGATTACGCCGCAAATGAAAACCTGTTCGGCGTGTTTGTATACCCGGAACAGCCGGTCGGCGGAGACCTCGGCGGCAAGAGCGCGGAAGCGGTCCATTTTGAGAATGCCTATGAAGAGACCATGCCGACTTCCGGATCCTATGACGATGTCCACGATTTCGATCTGACGGCCGCTTCAGCCGGCCAGACGGAAATCTATGTCACCGTGATGCAGATGACGACCGGATCCCCCGAGTGGATCGGCTACCGCCAGATCACGCTGACAGGCACAGTGGAAGACATGACGGCTCCTTCGCTGGTCGTCTCTCCGGACGGGCTGTCGACTCAAATCGACTGCACACTGATGGATGTCACGGGAACCGTGCGCGGATCCATCACCGCGGACATGCTCGGCGCCGTGGATATCAGCGACAATTACCAGATCGGTATGCAGGGCGATCCCCAGATCCCCACCCTGTACACGGTGGACGGATACAACGTTACCTGGATCACCTGGAAGCTGACGGCTCCGGAAGGCAAGGTCCTCAGCGGAGCGCACCTCCAGATCGTCGGCAAGATCTGCGATTATGCCGCGAATGAAAACCTGTTCGGCGTGTTCGCCTATCCGGAACAGCCGGTCGGCGGAGACCTCGGCGGCAAGAGCGCGGAAGCGGTCCACTTCGAGAATGCCTATGATGAAACCATGCCCACCTCCGGCTCGTATGACGATACGCACGATTTCGACCTCAACGCAGCCGCGGCCGGCAAGACCGTGCTGTATGTCACGGTCATGCAGATGACGACCGGATCCCCCGAGTGGATCGGCTACCGCCAGATCGCCCTGACCGCGACCGCAGAGGATGCGGCACAGCCCACCGAGGATGTCCAGCCGACCGCTACACCGGAACCAACGGCAACACCCGAACCGACTGCTACGACAGCGCCGACTGCTCCCGCGGAATCCACGGACGATTCCGAGAGCCCCGCAACAGGCGGTCCTGTCATGCCGATCGCGGAAGTCGCCTTGGCGATCAGCAGCATCGGAGCCATACTGGTAACATCCAGAAAACGCTAAAAGATGTAAAATAGAAGGAGATGGATCCGTCCCGGGGACTGGAACCGGGACGGATCCGCTCTTTCCGGCATCCCGCAGGGACTCTTCCGAAGCGAAGGCACCTGTCCCGGACGGAACGCTGCGACAGAACGATAGGGGAGGATGATCCACATGAGAAAATATCTCGCAATCATGATCGCAATGACGCTGGCGATCCTTTCGGCCGGCGTTTTTCCCGTCTTCGCGGCAGACAAGACGGTTTTCACGGACCAGGATTTCACAGCTCTCCGCTCCGGTTACCTCAAAGACCGCGGCGGTGTCGAGTCCATCGGCGCCGTTGACGAATACAATTTCCGCTTCTGGGGCGCCGACGGTCTTCTTGCGAACGGCGGCGGCTATATCGTAGGCTACGTCACATACAAGGTCTCCGCGCCTGCGGACCAGAAGATCCAGACCCTCAAGCTCGACCTCGTCGGACGCATCGGCACCTATGACGGGCAGGATCCGGATCCGGAAGCGGATGGGAAAATCCTGACCGCCGCGGAATGGGCTGCGAGCGGAAGGTACTGGATACGCATCTATGTATTTAAAGAAGCGTATTCCTTCGATCGTGAGAAGTGGACGGAGTACGATAATGACGTCGCGCTCATGCCGACGATCACGCCGAATCCCCCGAGCGCGGCGGAGGAGTATTCTTTTGACCTGAGCCAATGGTCACAGGGCGGCAAAGATGTCTATGTCACCATCGCGACCTACATGGAATGCACGCCGTCCTGGATCGGCTTTTCACACCTGACGCTGAGCGGGACCACGGCAGCCGCTGCTGTCTCGACACCCGACCCGACCGTCACGAAAGCCCCCGCAAGCAGCGCGGCTTCTTCATCGGCACCGGCTTCTTCGGCGGCAGTCTCTTCTGCGGCAGCCTCCAGTGAAACGGTGTCCGGAGAAACCTCTTCCGAAGACTCGCAGACCTTATCGGAGACCCCGTCGGAAGCCGGCGGATCGTCCGAAACCGCCTCGGAACCCGACACTGCCGGTTCTTCCGCCGCGGATGAAAGCGACGCTTCGTCCGGCGGAGCATCGGACGAAGGAGGCGGTAGCCTGTGGTGGATCCTTCCGGCTGCGGCTGTCGTCCTGGCCGGAGCCGCCGCGGCGGTTTTCCTCGTACGTAAAAAGAAAAAGGCATAAAAACCGCTTGGCGTTTCGATACACGTCATCAAAAGGAGCAGAACCATGATGAAAATCAAATCGATCCGGTTTGCCGGCACGGCACTGGCCCTGCTGGCGGCCCTCACCCTGATGGCCTGCGGCGGGACGCCCTCGAATTCCGGTACGTCTTCTTCCGCCAGCCAGGCGCCTGCCGCGGACTTCAAGGGCGGCAAGATCACGATCGCTTCCTGGGCCGACGCCAAGCCGGAACTCGGCAATTCGTCGGGAGAAGACGCGCAGTACAACGCGTTTGAACAGGCCTGCGAAAAATTCAACTGCGAAGTGGAATGGCTCGTGACGACGCAGTCGGACCATTTCAGCCAGTTCGTATCCAAGAGCCTCGCGGGGACTGTCTACGCGGATGTGATCCTGTCGCATTCCTGGAACCATGTCGGCCTCATCAACCAAGGCCTTCTCACCCAGACGGACAAGTATCTGGACGCGATGAGCGAAGAAGAGCGCAGCCACTGGATGACGACCATGTGCGAGTTCAAAGGCCATTACTACGGGCTGAATCCCCTGGCACGCGTTATCCTGCCGGAGCAGAACCTGTTTTACAACCGCACGATGCTGGCGGACCTGAACCTTCAGGACCCGCAGGAACTCGCGCAGGCCGGTACATGGAACTGGGATGCATTTTACGATTACTGCGTCGCGGCGACCGATGCGGCGAAGAACCGTTTCGGCGCGGCGATCTACAGCCTTGACTCCGTCCTGGGTTCGGCGAATGGTGTACAGACGGTGGTCTATGACAAGACGGACGGGAAATACTACAACGGTTTCACCCGTGAGGGCTTCAAGGAAAACAACATGGCAGTCCTCGAATTCGTCCAGAAGCTGGCGCAGGCCGGCACGCTCGTCGGCACCTGGATCCAGGGGCCGGAAGCCATGGATGAAGCGGAAAACGCGTTCCTGGATGGTCAGGTGCTTTTCACCTTCGCCCAGAACGGCGAGCGGCTCAAAAAGCTCGGGATGACGGACTTCGGGGTCGTCACGGCACCGATCGCCGATTTCAACACGACCAAAACCCTTTACAACACCAAAGCTTCCTATGTTTACTGGGCGATCCCGACGACGACGGATTTCCCGGCCGACGACCTTGCGGCTTTCTGGATGTATGCCCAGAACACCTGGGATCCATCGAGAGGCGATGCGTATTATGAATTCGACATGGATGAGTACAAGGAAAATCTGCTCGCACTGACCTATACGGACATGAAAGATGTGGACTTCCTTGTCAGCATGAAAGACGGACTGATCGAACAGCCTTCGCTGGATCTGGCGGTTTCGCTCGGTTCCCTTGTGGCGCGGGACATCTTCGTGGAAGTTGTCGTGGGCAATATGACGCCTTCCGCCGCGATCGCAACGGTGGACAATGAGATCCAGGCCAAGATCGACGAAGCGCTGAACAATCCCGTGACAACATCGCCGGCGGCTTCGGCGCCATGACCCGCGGGCCGGCTCGGGAAAAGCCCGGAGGCCTTTTCCGCGCCGGCAGACGCACCGCACCGTATCGCAAAGGAAGGATATTCGAATGAAACAACGGCGGCGGGCCTTCATACTTAGCATCCTGCTCGGGACCCTTCTGATGGCCGGCAGGCTGCCGGGCACGGAAACCGCCGCGGTTTCCCGGACGCCTCTCCAGAGTGCATCCGGTGCGGGGGAACTCCGCCCGGACGTGCCGGCGGTCCCGGGATACGGAGATTATATCGAGGGAAAAAGCGCTGCTCCGGAGGGAGCGTCGATCACCGTCGATGCTGCGGACTTCACCGCTTCCGACGGCATGGAGGCGGAGGTCCGGACCCTGGACGGGGTCCCGGCAGCGGTCACCGGGGACGCCGGCACCGTTACATGGGCTTTCACGGCCGCGGAGCCGGGGCTTTATGATGTCCGGATTTCCTATTATACGATCGAGGGAAAGGGCGGCTCCGTCGAGCGGCAGCTCCTGCTGGACGGCTCGGTGCCGTTCAAGGAAGCCCGCGACCTGATTTTTTCGAGGATCTGGGTCAACGAAGGCAGCGAGAAAATTTTCACCGGATCCGGCAACGAATACCGCCGGACCCAGGTCGAGCAGTACGGCTGGCAGGATTCCTTCCTGCACAGCTCCATCGGGTACCGCGACGAGAGCCTGCGGGTTTATCTCGACCGCGGCCCCCACACCCTGTCCCTCGCCTCCGTCGCGGAACCCGTCGCCATATCCGGCATCACATTCATGACAGCCGGCGCGCCGGAACCCTACGAAACCGTCCGCGCGCGCTATGACGCAGCCGGGTACCGGCCCGCCGCCCGGTCGATCCGGATCGAAGGCGAAGACGCAGTCCGCAAATCCGACCCGACCCTGTACGCCGTCGAGGACCGGACATCGCCGGCCGACAGCCCATTCGACGAGGCGAAGATCCTGCTGAACACGATCGGCGGAAACTCCTGGCGCCACCGCCAGCAATGGATCGAGTGGGAGATCGAGGCGCCGGAAGACGGCCTGTACACCCTGTCGTTCCGGGTGAAGCAGGATTTCGTTTCCGGAGCCGGCGCGAGCCGGTGCCTGTGGATCGACGGCAGGATCCCCTTCGCGGAAGCATCGGACATCCGGGTAAGCTATGATCTGCAATGGCAGATGGTGACGCTCGGAGAAGACGGGCAGCCGTACGAATTCTACCTGCCGAAGGGTCCGCACACGATCCGCCTGCAGGCCGTGATCGGCGGCATGGCCGGGATCCTCGGCGAAGTCAGCGGCACGGTCCAGGAACTGAACACCCTGTACCGCCATATCAAGATGATCGTCGGCAGCTTTCCGGACCCCCTCCGCGATTACGACCTCGAAGACAACGTGCCGGGGCTGTTCGCGACCATGCAGGTATGTGCGGACCGCCTCGAAGAAGTCAACCGGCAGATGGAGGCGGCAGGCAGCATCAAGGGCGAGCAGTCCCGGTTCATCGACCAGCTTGCCGTACAGCTGAGGAGCCTTGTGAAGCGCCCGGACACGGTGCCTGAACGGCTCAACGACCTCAGCGACAACATCAACAACGTCTCTTCGTGGCTGGCATCCGCCGGTGAAGTCCCGCTGCTCATCGACTATCTGATCCTTGCACCGGAAGGCGCAGCACTCCCGCCGGCCGACGCCGGCTTCTTCGCGAAGATGTGGTCCTCCGTCAAAGGATTCGTCTACTCGTTCATCTACGACTATTACGCCATCGACGGGATCAGCGGAACGGAAGACATCCGGGACGAAGTCACCTTGTGGCTGGGCATCGGTCGGGACCAGTCCATGATCCTCAAGAACATGGCGGACAGCACCTTCACCCCCGTCAGCCGCATCGGCCTCAATATCCGGCTGGTGGACATGGGCATCCTCCTGCAGGCGGTTTCGAGCGGCTCCGGCCCCGACATCGCCCTGTTCATGGACCAGGCCCAGCCCCTCAACTACGGGGTGCGCGGAGCGCTGTACGACCTGAGCCGGTTCCCGGACGCAGACGAGGTCCTCGGCCGTTTCGCCGAAAGTGCCGTGGTGCCCTTCCGGCTGGGGACGGCCCTCTACGGACTTCCCGAACAGCAGATGTTTCCGATGCTCTTCTACAGAACCGATGTGTTCGGGGAAATGGGCCTGACGGTGCCGCAGACCTGGGATGACCTGTACCGGATGATCCCGGCCCTCCAGGAAGAAAACATGGAGATCGGGCTTCCGTCCCCGGCCCTCACGACCTCGGGCAGCATGGCGACCAGCCTGAACCCGGTATATGCCGCCCTGCTGCTCCAGAACGGCGCATCCGTCTACGACGGAGACAGCCGCTACTGCACGCTCGACACCCTGACGGCGGTCCGGTGCTTCATCCGCTGGTCCGAATTTTACACCAAATACAATTTCCCCGTCTTTTACAGCGACATCAACCGGTTCCGGACAGGCGAAATGCCCATCCTGATTAGTTCCTATACGTTTTACAACACCCTGATGCTGGCCGCGCCGGAGATCCGCAGCCTCTGGGCGATGGCCCCGGTCCCCGGCACGCCGGGAGCGGATGGCACGATCGACCGCTCGGTCTCCGGCACCGGCACGGCCTGCGTGATCTTCAGCAACGCGAAAAAGCCCGGCGACGCCTGGGAACTGCTCAAATGGTGGACTTCCACGGATTCCCAGGTCCGCTTCGGCCGGGAGATCGAAGCGCTGCAGGGCGCTTCCGCCCGATGGCCGACCGCCAACCTGCAGGCCATGCAGGAGCTGGGCTGGACGAGCGACGCGGCCAGGCAGATCACGGAGCAGTGGACGTTTGTTGAAGGCATCCCGGAAGTACCGGGCGGGTACTATGTGGGACGCAGCGTGGACAACGCGATCAAGTCCGTGATCAATTCCGGGGAGGATGCCAGGGAGACCATCCTCGACCAGGTGGACAAGATCAACAAGGAAATCCGGGCGAAACGCCAGGAATTCGGATTGGAGTGAACCGGATGAAAGAACCGACCCAATGGCAGAGGCGCTGGGCGCTCATCAGGCAATACCGCTCCGCATACGCGCTGGTGGCTCCGTTCATGCTGATTTTCCTCACCTTCACCGTGGTGCCCGTCCTGATCTCGATCGCGCTGAGCTTCACCAAGTACAACGTCCTGCAGGCCCCGGTATTCGTGGGATTCATGAACTACCGGAACCTGTTCGTCAACGACGATGTCTTCCGGATCGCGGTGAAAAACACCCTGATCTTCGCCCTGGTCACCGGCCCGATCGGCTACGCGCTGTCGTTCTTCGCTTCTTGGGCGATCAACGACCTGAATCGCTGGCTCAAAGGGATCCTGACATTCATTTTCTATGTGCCGACCATTTCCGGGACCGTCTACACCATCTGGGGGATCATCTTCTCGGGGGACATGTACGGGTTCGTCAACAGCACGCTGATGAGCCTGGGCATCATCACCGAGCCGATCCAGTGGTTCACGACCGACCGGTATGTCCTGTGGCTGATCATCGCCGTCCAGCTGTGGATGAGCATGGGCACGGGCTTCCTGGCCATGCGCGCCGGAACATCGACGGTGGATGTGCAGTATTATGAGGCGGCCGCGATCGACGGGGTGAAAAACCGCCTGCAGGAAGTGTTCTACATCACGATCCCGCTGATGGCGCCGCACCTCATGACGGCGGCCGTGCTTCAGATCACCGCCATGTTCGCCAACACCGCCGTGTCGATGAACCTGGCCGGCTTCCCGAGCACCAACTATTCCGGCCATCTCATCATGACCCACATGCTGGATTACAGCACCTACCGCGTCGAGCGGGGCTATGCCTGCTCGATTGCCGTGCTGCTGTTCATCTTCATGATCTCGATCAACCGGCTCGTGCTGCGCGGGCTGCGGAAGGTAGGGGAATAATGGGCAGAGCGACAGGAAAAACAGGGCGCGCCCCCTTCAGGATCCGGCTCAGTGAAGCGCCGAAGCGCAACCGCAAGACCTACGGCGACGTTTTCATGCTGGTGATCATCGGCCTTCTGGCCGCCTTCAGCTTCATCCCGCTGCTGATGTCGATCAACATGTCGATCAAGCCGATCAACGAGCTGTTCTATTATCCGCCGCGCATTTTCGCCGAGCACCCGACGCTTGACAATTTCCGGATGCTGTTCAGCCTGATGAAAACCACGTGGGTCCCGTTCTCGCGCTACGCGTTCAACACGCTGTTCATCACCGCCGCCACGACGGCCGGCCATGTCCTTCTGGCATCCATGGCGGCCTACCCGATGGCCAAGCTGAAGATCCCGTTCATGAAGCTTTTCAACGCGATGATCCTGCTGTCGCTGATGTTCGTCGCGGCGATCAACGACATTGCCAATTACCTGACCATCTCGCTGTTCGGATGGCTCAACACGTATTTCGCCGTGATCATCCCCAGCATGGGGGCGGCACTCGGGCTTTTCATCATGAAAAACTACATGAGCACGATCCCCGACACGCTTCTCGAATCCGCGCGGATCGACGGCTGCTCCGAGGGCGGGATCTATTGGAAGATCGTCATGCCCATGTCCAAGCCCGCGTGGCTCACGGTCGTCATCCTGATGTTCCAGCAGATCTGGTCCCAGAACAATTCGCAGTATGTGTATGACGAGCAGCTCAAGACCCTGCCGTATGCGCTGACGCAGATCACCAGCGGAGGGATGATCCGGATAGGAGCCGCGCAGGCGGTCGGCGTCCTGATGATGATCGTGCCCGCGGCGGTGTTCATGTTCAACCAGACCCGGATCATCAATACGATGGCCTATTCCGGCATCAAGGAGTGACTGCATGAACAGAGCGACGAAACAATGGAAAAGGAGATCGGCAGCCCTCTGCCTGGCGGCGTTCGCGCTGCTGCCGGCCGCTGCCGGAGCGGAAGGCGGGTCCTACCTTTATTCCTATACCAACCGGGGCGTCATCGATGTCTCCGCGCCGCAGCCCTACCTGACCGGGACGATCTTCGACGGAGCGTCGCTGGGCGTTGAGCTCAGGCAGCCGGAAGACCTGGCCGAGGGCGGCGACGGGAGCTTCTATGTGTGTGACGCCGGGGTCAGCCGCATCTACCGGTTCGACGCATCCTTCCGGCTGGTCCGCACGATCGCCGGGTTCGAGGACCCTTCCGCGCCGGACGGCAAAGGATCGTTCAACGGCCCGAAGGGGATCTGCCTCGGCACGGACGGCAGCCTGTATGTTGCCGACACCGGCAACGGCCGGGTCGTCATCCTTGACAAGGACGGGAAGCTCATACGGATCATCGACCATCCCGAAACCGGTTCGGAAGTGCTGGAAAGCACTTTCAAGTTTGTTCCGCTGAAGGTCCTGGCCGACTCCTCCGGCCGCCTGTTCGTTCTCTGCAAGGATGTCTTTGAAGGGCTCCTGCAGTTTTCAGGATCCGGCACTTTCGTGGGGTTCATGGGCAGCAACCGTGTCGTTCCGTCGGCCATCGAGCTGCTTTGGAAAAAGATCATGACGGAGGAGCAGAAAAGCAAGCTCGCCTCCTTCGTACCGGTGGAATATACAAACATTTCCCTCGATTACCAGGGATTCATCTACGCGGTGACCTCGGTCCGGAACGTCGACAGCCCGATACGGAGGCTGAACCCTTCCGGGAACGACGTGCTGGTACGCAGCCCGATCAACGGCTCCGGCAAGGTGATCGGCGATGTGCTGTATGTCGCGTACAGCGATTACCCGGAAGTGGTGACCGGCCCTTCCTCGTTCGTGGACATCACCTCGGACGAGTACGGCAACTATTACGCGCTGGACGGCAGGCGCGGGAGGGTGTTCGGCTATGATCCGGACGGAAACCTCCTCTTCGTCTTCGGGGAGATGGGCACCCGTCAGAAAGGCGCCGTGGAATCCCCGTCCGCCATCCTGTACTCCGGCGGGGACCTGTATGTCCTCGACCGGACGCTTTGCCAGATCATCCGGTTCACGCCGACGGAATACACGCAGCTGATCCACCGCGCCATGCAGGCGTATGAGCTGCAGCACTATGAGGAAAGCGTGGCGCTCTGGCAGCAGATCATCCGCGAGAACAGCTATTTCGACCTGGCCTATGTGAAGGCCGGATATGGCCTTTACCGGCTGAAGCGCTACACGGAAGCCATGGAGTACTTCAAGATCGCCAACGTCAAAACCGGGTACTCGAAGGCCTTCGTCGAATACGGCACAGACTGGATGAACCGGCATTTCACCGCGGTCGCCCTTTCGGTGATCACGGGCTTCGCCGGGCTGGCGGCCGCGATCTGGCTGCTGCGCCGCCGAAGAAAACGGAAAATCATGCGGAAAGGGGCGGTGAAGCCATGAGATTCGCATTCTACATCCTCCGCCATCCGCTGGACGGCTTCTGGGAGATGAAATTCGAGAAAAGGGGAAGCCTGCGGTCGGGCCTGCTGCTACTCGCGCTGGCGATCGCCGCCATTATTTTCAACCGGCAGACGCGTGGATTCATCTTCAACAACAATTACAATGTCCCGCTCGACATCCTGTACCAGATCCAGATCATGGTCCTGCCGGTCCTTTTATTCTGCGTTTCCAACTGGGCGGTCACCACGCTTCTGGACGGCAAGGGGACGTTCCGCGACATTTTCCTGGTCGTCTGCTATTCGCTGCTGCCGGTCATCCTGTTCAACCTGGCATCGCCGCTGCTGTCCAACGTCCTGTCGCTGAACGATACGGCTTACCTGGTCCTGTTCGACATGGCCGGGACGGTCTGGACGGGACTGATGATTTTCCTGGGGATCCAGGTGATCCACGAGTACAGCGCGGGGAAAATGGCCGGGACGCTCGTGCTGACGGCGGCGAGCGCGGCGATCATCATTTTCATCGGGCTGCTGTTTTTCAGCCTGATGCAGGAGCTCGGGAGCTTCATTTACACGATCTACAGGGAGATCGCGCTGCGCATGTAGCCGGAACGGACGGCACGGCGCGGAGGCGCACCTTATGCGGGAGGAATTTGTGAAGAAAAGGAAACTGGCGCAATCTGCCGCCCTGGCATGGGCGATCGCCGTGATGCTGTCCGGGTGTTCAGGCACGGGCGGGCTGCAGGACAAGGTCTCTCCGGGGGAGACGTGGACGCACGCCGCCGTCCCGGGCGGCGAGGCGCCTGTGCTGACCGGAGGCCCGCTGAGCCTTTACCTGGAAAACGGCATGTCGGTGCGGGTCGAAGACCGCCGGTACGGTACGGTCTGGTCGACGAACGCGCCCGCGGTCACGGAAGCAGCGGCGACGGAGGATCAGTTTGTCCTGAAATATTACGATTCGTCCGGAACGCTTCTGCAGATGGGCAGTAAAAAAGACAGCGTCGACAAGGGCCAGGCGGAGGCTTTCCTTGAAGACGGGAGCCTTTATGTCCGCTACCGGCTCGGCGATTACGAAAAGACGGTTCAGGATGTGCCGCAGGCGCTGACCGACCGGCGATTCCGCGAAAAATTCCTGCAGAAGCTCGACCCGGACGGGCAGGCCGAGATGGAATCCTACTACAAGTTTTACGAAACAGAGGACGCCTGGAGGATCAAAGCCAAGGGTAAGAACAATTTCAAACAGATCCTGCGGATCATGGCGGAGACGGGATACACGGAAGAGGATCTTGCGCGGGATAACGCGGATTTCGGGATCTCATCGGAACGGGTATCCAGAGCGTTCTTCACCATCGTTCTCCAATACACGCCCGGAGAAAACGGGCTGACCGTTTCCGCCCCGACGGATCTCATGGAATTTTCCGCCGATTTTCCGCCGTACGAACTGACGCTGCTGGAAGGCTTCGGCCTGCTCGGGCAGGGAGAGGACGGCTATGTATTCCTGCCGGACGGCAGCGGCGCCCTCATGGCATTCTCCCGCTCCTTCGAAGGCCGGACCGAGCTCGCCCTGCCGGTGTACGGCCCGGATCTGACGCAGAAATCCGCGGTCCTGCAGAACAACCGGCAGGACAACCGAAACGTGCTCCTGCCCGTGTTCGGGATGAAGGACGGGGACGGCTCATACCTTGCGGTCATCGAAGGCGCGGAGAGCAAGGCGACGATCCACGCATACCCCGGAGGGACCTATTTCGCGCGGAACGCAGCATACGCTTCTTTCCGGCTCATTGACAAAGACAAAGTTTACCTGAGCGGCAACGACGCCCACAGCGCTACGGTCCTGGTGTTCGAAAACCGGCTGTACCCGGCGGAGTGCCGCGTGGACTACCTTTTCCTTGCGCCCGGCGGCGGCTATCCGGAGATGGCGGCAGCCTACCGGGAGCGCCTGGCCGGAGAAGGAAGGCTGAATGTGCCCGCCGGCAATGCCGCGGCCGGCGTCCCGCTTCTGGTGGAAACGCTGGACGGTCTGACCGGGTACAAGAATTTTCTCGGGATCTCCTACATCGGCGTGATCGGCATGACAACGTATGCGGAAAACCGCGCGATGATGGAGGATCTGATCGCCGGCGGCATCACAGACCTGAGCTGGAAGCTGACAGGCTGGTTCAACGGCGGCTATTACCACGATTACATCGGGAAGATCCGTCTGCAGAAGGAACTGGGCGGCCGGAGCCAATGGGACGACATGGCTGCCTATGCGAAAGACAACGGGATCACCCTGTATCCCGATGTGGAATTCCAGACCTTTGCGAGAGGCTCGGCCAAATTCATTCCGCTGCTGGACGCTTCCCGCGGGCTGGATTATTCCTCCGTCCGGATCCCTGTCCTCTCGCCCGCACGCCAGGCGGAGAACGAGGGGAACGGCCTGACGCCGGCATGGCTCAACGTCCGATCTCCCGCGCTCCTGCAGGGGCTGACGGAAACATTCCTCAGGCAATACGCGCGGCTCGGCGCCGGCGGGATCTCGCTCCGCTCCTCGGGCAGCGCTCTCTACTCCGACTTCAATGAGCGCAGGACGGTCGACCGGACGGAAGCCGAAGCCCTGATGCAAGCCCACCTGAAGGCCGTCCGCGAAAGCGTGGGAAGCCTGATGGTGAACGAAGGGTTCGCCTACGCCCTGCCGTATGCGGATGTCATTTCCGACGTCCCCCTGGGATCGAGCGGATTCAGCATGACGCAGGAGGATGTCCCGTTCCTGCAGATGGTGCTGCACGGCAGCTCCATCCTCTACGGCGACGCCGTGAACCTCGCCGCCAACGCCGACGAATACCTGCTTCGGTCCATCGAATACGGCGTATACCTGCACTACCAGCTCACGGCCTGCGAATCGAGCCGGGTCAAGAACACCGAGCTCACGACGAACTATTCCTCCGGCTACGCGGACTGGAAAGCCCCCATGCTGGAGGCCTACGCGTCCGAGCGGGAGGCGCTGGCCCCGGTCGCGGATGCCCTCATGACCGGCCACCGCAGGATCGCCGGCGGGGTCTACCGCACGGATTACGGCAACGGCGTGCGCATCTACGTGAATTACAACGGCTCGGACGTGTCCGTGGAAGACGGCATTGTGCCGGCGGGATCCTTCCTTGTCGCGGGAACGGCCGGATGACGGGGAGAAAGGGGAAAGGACCGATCGTATGAAAAAGAAATGGCGGCTGTCGCTGACTACGAAAAAAAAGCTGACCGGCTACGCTTTCCTGACGCCCTGGCTCATCGGACTCCTGGCGGTGTTCCTGGTCCCCCTGACATCGTCGCTCCTTTTCAGCTTCTGCACATTGACGGTCGACAAGGGGTATTCATTGCAGTTTACGGGCTTTGCGAATTACATCTACGCGCTCACCGGTGACGCCAATTTTCTGCAGTACCTGGCGGAAACCATGCTCAACCTGCTGTACAACGTCCCCGTCCTGCTGGTATTCAGCTTCTTCGTAGCGATCCTGCTGAAGCAGAAATTCAAGGGCAATTTCCTTGCGAAATTCATATTCTTCATCCCGGTCATCATGTCATCCGGGCTTTTCCTCCAGCTGCAGGGCAATTTCGGCAATGCCACGACCAGCAACCTGGACGCGGCGCTCGACAACGCAGCCTCCGCCGTGCAGGTGCTCAAGAGCATGAACCTGTCCAGCTATCTCCTGCGTCTCGGGATGCCGGTCAAAGCCGTCGACCTGCTGACCGCGCCGGTGGACCGCGTGTACGACGTGGTCACGTCCTCCGGCATCCAGATCTTCATATTCCTGGCGGCGCTCAACGCCGTGCCCCCGTCCCTCTACGAGGCCGCGTACGTCGAGGGGGCCACCGGCTGGGAAAGCTTCTGGAAAATCACATTCCCGATGGTCACGCCGATGATCCTCGTGAATATCGTGTACTCGATCATCGACACATTCACTTCGGTGAACAACTCGGTGATGAACTATGTGAAGACCCTGGCTTTCCAGAAATTCAACTTCGGATTGTCCAGCGCGATGGGATGGCTGTACTGCGTGGTGCTGGCGGTCATCCTGACGGTGATATTCCGCTGGTTCGCGCGCAGGACCTTCTATTACACCTGAGAGGGAAGCCATGAAGGAAGGAAACATTATGTCGTATCGAGAACTGAGTGCGGCGGCATCGCGGATCGACCGGGCGGCGCAGCACCTCCTGCAGCAAAGGCGGCTGAAAAAGAACGCGCGGATCGTATGGACGGTCATGCGCACGATTTTCATCCTCGGCTTTGCCTTCGTGATCCTGTATCCCGTCCTGTCCATGGTGTCGAAAGCCTTCATGATGTCCCGCGACCTCTACGACACCAGCGTGATCTGGATCCCGAAGCACTGGACGCTCGAAAACCTGTCATTTGCCTGGGACAAAATGCAGTTTCCCGCCTCCTTCAGCCGCTCGCTCATCTTCACGCTCCTGGCGACGGTACTCCAGACGTTCGTCTGCCTCATGGCCGGGTACGCGTTCGCCCGCTACGATTTTCCGCTCAAAAACGCGCTGTTCGCGCTGGTGATCCTATCCATCCTGATCCCCCCGCAGCAGATCCTCACACCGCTGTACCTGCACCTGATCGATTTCGACCTCTTCGGCCTCGTGACCTCCCTCCGGGGCAGCGGCCTCAACCTGACGACGACGCGCATCCCGTTTTTCCTCGTGTCCATGACCGGATTCGGGCTGCGCAACGGCCTGTACATCTTTCTTTTCCGGCAGTTTTTCCGCGGGATCCCGCGAGAAACGGAAGAAGCGGCCCTGGTCGACGGCGCCGGCTCCGTGCGGATCTTTCTGCAGATCATGATCCCGGGGGCGGTCTCGATCATCGTGACAGTCATGCTGTTTTCATTCGTCTGGCAGTGGAACGACATGGATTACGCATCGGTCCTGCTGCCCAACGAGCGGATGCTGCCGCAGGCCTTCGACATCTTCAACACGTTTATCAAGGAATATAAAATGTCCGGCGGCGAAAGCACCGTCAGCGTCATGCAGAAATTCGACCTGAGCGATTACAAGGTCCTGGCCATGCTGCGGAGCGCGGGCGTGCTGCTGGTGATGTTCCCGCTGATGCTGGTCTACCTCGCCGCGCAGCGCTTCTTCGTCGAAAGCATCGACCGCAGCGGGCTGGTCGGCTGATCGGCGCGGGGCGGCCGGGCCGGGGACGGCTTTACGGATCATGGCTTGAGAAAGGATGCTGTTTATAATGAAAGTAAAGAGAATATGGGCGATGATGGTCACGGGGGTCCTGGTGTCGGCCCAGATCCTGTTTCTGGCGTGCGGCTGCGGGAGCGGCGTCACACCGTCGGGCGAAAGCACAAGCCGGTCCGGTGACCTCGACATCGTGCCGACCGTCTATCCGGCGGACACCGTCAAGACCATCGCCGGGCTGGGGCTTGAGGAAGGGACCTACATCCGAAGCCGGCGCGGCAGCGCCAGCTACACCGGCAACAGCGGGCATGACGAACCGACGCTGGTCGTTTCCCCGTACTATTCGCTGACCATCAACGGCACGGAGATCCCCGTCTACGCGACGATCGTCTATGTCGGCGCCGATTCGGAGTGCGCGCTGCATTCCTTCGCGATCGTGGACGTGAAAAGCGCAGAGAACATGAGGCTCGACGTGCGGTTGAAGGCAGAGCGGTACGATCTCCGGAAAGCCGCCATCTTGCCGGCGTCGCTGAAAACCGCCGCGTCCGTGGAAGGAGACACCGTCAGCGCCTCCATCACGGGGTACGGCGATTACAGCTTTATCCTCAACGATGAGGACAGCGACGAAAGCCAGTATAATTCCTTCACGCTGTTCGTCCGCGAATACGCCGACGAGGACGCGCAAATCGCCGCGTACAAGGCGGAATACGGCGAGGAAAACGTCACGGTCTATGACGCGGGGACGCATCTTTTCGATTATATCAACGTCGAGAAAAGCAATTCCGTGATCTATCTCCGGCGTGGCGCGCTTCTGATCGCCCGGGGCAATCCGGAATACGGTGAAAACACGCCCTATTCCGAACCGGGCGCGACATCGGCCAACGGATGGGGCCTCGACCGGTACCCGATCATCACGATCAACCAGAAAGTCAATGTGACGATCGCCGGCAGCGGGGCGATCGACGCCGGACAACTGGGGTGGCACGAGCGGCGCGGGATCCTGGCGACCAATTGCTCCAACCTGGATATTTCCGGGCTGACGCTGATCAATTTCCCGGAGTGGACACTGGCCGTCTACCAGACATCCGATGTAACGATCCGGGACATCCGGGTATTCGGCTACAAAACCAACTGCGACGGAGTCGCCGTCTGCAACAGCATCAACGTCACGGTGGACGATTTCTACGCCCGGAGCGGCGATGACCTTTTCGAGGTCAAGACGCTCGGAGGCCTGCCCGACGCGGTCACGAAAAACGTCACCTTCACGAACTGCATCGCATGGGCCGGCAAGGCGCGCTGCTTCGGGATCACCGCCGAAGTCAACCGCGACATCTCGGATGTCCTTTATCAAGACTGCGCGGTGATCTACCGCGACTCCACCTGGGACAACCGGATCCTCGGCAGCCTGGTCGTGATCAGCAGCGAGGGAAAGGGGAGCGTCACGAATGTGACCTTCGAGAATATCGAAATCCATAAGGATTACGGAAGAGCCATCAATATCTCTGTCACAGGCGAAAACCAGCGACAGACGATCATCGAAAATATTGTTTTCCGAAACATTACGTATCAGGCGGACCTGCCGAACCGCTTCAGCACCGGAGACACCGGTTCGAACGCGATCAGCGCCGTCTTTGAAAACGTCACCGGCAACGGCGTCCTGCTGACGCAGGACACGGGCGCCGGGCAGAACGAAACGGACAGCCGGTCCGTCCTGGCTTACCGGAACGGAACTTCTGAAAGCTCGGACACGTTATCGGATTGAAACACCGCCATATGAGAAAGGATCCATTCGCCATGAAGAAGAAATCACTGCGCCTTATCATGATCACAGGACTTTTCCTGTTTTCCCAGATCGCCCTCCTGACGGTAGGATGCGGCCGGAACGAAGCGACGTCCGGTGCGGACAGCACAGGCATATCATCCGCCTCCTTCTCCGGCGCAGCATCGGCCGATTCCGGGATCCTGCCGTCTTCTTCCGATTCCGAAGACCTCCCGTCCGGCGGCGCATCATCGGCCGTGCCGACCGGCGCCTCGGGCTCATCTTCCGCGCAGAGCGCGACGTCATCCCCGTCCTCGCAGCCGCCGTCGCAGACGTCTTCCGCGGTTTCTTCGCAGTCCTCCTCCGGCTCCGTCCAGGGCCCGGCCGCTGGCGCGGTCACGCCCGTGACGCTTCCGTCTGATCAGGTCGGGACGATCTCCGCCCTGGGCTTCACGGAAGCCGGCTACCTGGCCAAGGCCGCGCAGCCCGCTTCCTATGCCGGAAATGCCGGATGGGATGTCAGCAGCATCGTCCTTTCCCCATACTATACCCTCACCGTCAACGGGACCGCGGTCCCGGTGTATGCCTCGCCGGTCTATGTGGCGAACACGAACAGCGGCGCTCTCCAGTCCTTTGCGATGATCGATGTCCCGGAAGGGGATTTCTACCTGGATGTCCAGCTCGACGTCAAGGGAGTGTCGTTCGACCGCGCGGCCGTGCTGCCGGAGAGCCTGGGTGTCGAAGCCCGCGCATCGGCCGGCAAGAGCATCTCCGCACGTCTTACGGATCACGGCATCTACACGTTCCTGACGGGAAGCGGCAGCGGTCTGCTGAGCCAGCAGTACGCGATCGTCCTGATGGTCCGCGAATATAAAGATGAAAACGCGGAAATCGCCGCGTACAAGGCGCAGTACGGCGAGGACCACGTGATGGTCTTCGAGCCGGGCACCCATTTCATCGATTACCTCAACATCACGCAGAGCGACTATGTGATCTACCTGAAGAGGGGCTCCCTGCTGGTCGTCAACCATCAGTTCGACATCGACTCGGACAGCGACAACACCGGCAAAGCCGAAACGGGCGCCCTGGCGGCTTCCGGCATCGGGCTGAACCGCTACCCGGTCATCTGCTTCCGCAACCGGAGCAATGTCAGGGTCGTCGGACGCGGCACGATCGACGGGGGCCGGCTCGACTGGCACGAGCGCCGGGGGCTTGTCTTCTCTGCCTGCAGCGACGTGACCGTAGACGGGATCAACATCGTCAATCTCCCGGAGTGGGGCTTCATCAGCTACTGCAGCAGCAATGTGAATGTGAAAAACGTCATGCTGCTCGGATGGAAAACCAACAGCGACGCATTTGCCCTGTGCAACACGACCGGCTCCGCCGTCAGCAATTGCTTCGCGCGGACCGGCGACGACATGTTCGAGGTCAAGACCCTCGGCGCATCGTACAATGCCGTCACGGAAAACGTGACCTTCACCGATTGCTACGCCTGGGGCAGCAAGGCCCGCGCATTCGGCATCACCGGCGAAGTGTCGAAGGACATCCGCAATGTCGCCTTCCGCGACTGCGCGGTGCTGTACCGCGACGCGATCTGGGACAACAACCGCCTGGGGAGCCTTGCCATCATCGTCGAAGGCGGCCCGGGAAACATCACCGGCATCACGTTTGAGAACATCGAGATCTATTACGATTACGGGCGCGCCATCAACAACTCCGTGCTGAGCTCGGGCTCGCCGGCCAACCAGATCACGGGCATCGTCTATAAAAACGTTGCCTACGCAGCCGGGATGAAATGCCAGATCCGGACTCAGGCCATCGGCACCAGCCGGATCGAGGTCCTGTTCAAGAATGTCCGTTCGGACGGTTCGCTGATCACCCAGGCCAATGCCGCGGCGGATGTCCTGCTGAGCGGAGCGAACAGCATCCTGGCCGTGGAGAACTGACCGGAAGCCGCACCGGCGAAGGCGGCCGCAGGCCGCCGCGCGAGAACGCAGATACATACAGCAATACGATCGGGAGGAACACACATGATACAGCAGACACCGCCGCTTGGATGGAATTCGTGGAATACATTCGGAGACAAGATCGACGAGAAGATCGTCATGGAAACGGCCGACGCGATGGCCGAAACGGGGCTGCGGGACGCCGGATACCGGTATCTCGTGATCGACGAATCCTGGTCCGAGCCGCAGCGCGGCGCCGACCATCGGCTCGTGCCGAACGCCAGGTTCCCGCACGGGATCCGGGCGCTGGCCGACTATGTCCACTCGAAGGGTCTGAAGCTCGGGATCTATTCGTGCGCCGGCAACATGACCTGCGGCCAGTACCCCGGCAGCTACGAGTATGAATTCATCGACGCGAAGACATTCGCGGAGTGGGAGATCGATTTTCTGAAATACGATTACTGCTTCAAGCCGGCCGACGACAAGGGCGAGCTGCTGTACCGCAGGATGGGGACGGCGCTGGCGACATGCGGGCGCGACATCCTGTTCAGCGCGTGCTCCTGGGGTGCGGATGACACATGCCGGTGGATCCGCACGACCGGCGCGCATATGTGGCGATCGACCGTCGACATCTTCGACGTCTGGGAATCGGTGAAAAACCTCGCGCACCAGCAGCGGGAGATCCAGCCTTTCAACAGCGCCGGATGCTTCAACGACATGGACATGCTGATCGTCGGTATGTACGGCAAAGGGAACTGCGCTGTCCAGGGCTGTTCGGATGTCCAGTACCGCACGCATTTTTCCCTCTGGGCATTCCTGGGGTCGCCCCTGATGATCGGCTGCGACGTCCGCGCCATGAACGAGGCGACCCGGACGATCCTGCTGAACCGCGGCATCCTGGCCATCAACCAGGATCCGGGGCAGTGGCAGCCGTTCATCGTCGGCGGATCCCGCAACAATGCCTCCGGGGGCACCGAGGACTGCTTCATCTGGGCTAAGCTTCTGGAAAACGGCGATTTCGCGATCGGGATGTTCAACCTCTCCGCCGGCCCGGCCAACATGTATTTCTGCCTGGCGGAACTCGGCCTGAACCGTACCTGCGGCAAAAAGCTCGTCATGCAGGATCTGTGGACAGGCGAGAGCTCCGAGACGGTGGACGAGCGGTACAAAGCCGTCCTGGCGCCGTATGACTGCCGGATCCTGCGCGCGAAGGTCGTGGACAACCCGTGACTTCCTGCGAGAAATGCGGCCGGCCCCTGTCGAACGACGAGATCGCCATTTACCGGCGTCTCGTGGACCGGCGGTCCGCCGTCTATTCCTGCAAAGACTGCCTGGCCCGGAAGCTCGGCTGCGATCCGGAGCTGATCGATGACAAGATCCGCTATTACCGCGAGCACGGGTGTTTCCTGTTCCCGCCGGAATGATCCGTCTCCCGATGAAAATCCATTGAAAATCCTTGAAATCCGGGGTTGACAAACCGCAGACCGGCGGATATAATCGCTTTATTGCTTTATCAAGATAAAGCACGGAAGCGACGCACTGCTGCGTCTGCGGGGAATTTCAGTGTATAATGGAAATCAGAACGGTTCCGGAGGTCGCAGGGACATGAGCAGATACCGGTATTATACGCCCGACGGCGTGCAGGACATCCTGCCGGGCGAATGCGCGGTCAAGCGGGAAATCGAGGGCAGTCTCCGCAGGCTGTTCGCTCTGAACGGCTTTACCGAGATCGAGACGCCGACCCTCGAGTTCTACGATGTCTTCGCGGCGGGAGATGGATTTGCGCCGCAGGAAGGCATGTTCAAGTTTTTCGATTACAGCGGGAGGATCCTCACGCTGCGCTACGACGGGACGATCCCGGCCGCGCGGGCGGCGGCGACGATCCTCAAGGACGAAGCTCCGCCACTGAAGCTTTCGTATATCGGCAACATGTTCCGCTACAACGAAATCGGCGGGGGGAAGCAGCGGGAGTTCACGCAGGCGGGGATCGAGATCCTGGGCCCGCGCACGGCGGAGGCCGATGCGCAGGCGGTGGAGCTTGCCATAGGATCGGCCCTGGCGGCCGGCATCCGGGATATCCAGGTCAGCGTCGGCGATGTGGAGTTTTTCAACGGGCTGCTCGGCGAATGGGGCATATCCGGCGAGGACGCGCTTTCGCTGCAGAAGATGATCGACGGCAAGGAAGGCGTGGCGATCCGGGATTTCTGCGCGCGGCTCGGGCTGCCGGAGAGGGCAGAAGCGATCCTGTCGAAGATGATGTATTCGAGCGGGACGCAGGATCTGCTTTCCGAAATGCGGGAGCTGGCGGACAATCCCCGCTCCCTCGAAGCACTGGACAACCTCGGGCGCGTGATGGGCATCCTCGCGGACTGCGGCGCGGACCGGTATGTGACGCTGGATCTGGGGATGCTGCAGAGCCTGAATTATTATACGGGGATCATTTTCAAGGGCTTCACGTACGGGATCGGGTTCCCGCTGTTCAGCGGCGGACGGTACGATCATGTCGTGGAGCAGTTCGGGAGAGAAATGTCCGCGACGGGCTTTTCGCTCGGCGTCAATTTCGTCATGAACGCGCTGCGCCGCCAGGGAATGTTGTCCGAGGACAAAGGGCCGGAGCTGGTCGTCGGGTACGTGCCGGACGGCAGGAGGGCGGCGTTCGCGTACGTCAGGGCGCGGCAGGCGGAGGGCACGGCGGTGCTGACGGACTGCGCGGGGCTGGGGCGCATCGGGCTCGCGGAGTTCGCGCGGGCGAAGGGCATCGCCCGGGCCGAGTTTGTCGGCGGGTCGGGAGAGATCGAGGTTCTGCTATGAGAAAAGGACCGGAGGACAAGGGTGCGGGGGCGCCGGAGATGATCACGATCGCGCTGTCGAAAGGGAGACTGGCTGAACAGGCGGTCGAGTTGCTCGAAGCCGCGGGTTATGACTGCTCGGCAGCCCGGTCGGAAGGCCGGCGGCTGATCCTGGAAGATGAAGCGGCCGGGCTGCGGTTCATCATGGCCAAGCCGGCGGATGTACCGACATATGTAGAATACGGCGCGGCCGATATCGGCGTGGTCGGCAAGGATACATTGCTTGAGGAGGGTCGTCAGCTGTACGAGGTCCTGGACCTCGGATTCGGCGCCTGCCGGATGTGCGTCTGCGGGTCGGCGGATCTCGTCGGCAGGCTGGACCGGATCCCGAACAAGCGTGTCGCGACGAAGTATCCGAACATCGCCCGAGAGTATTTCGAGACGGCCAAGCGCGAGAGCGTCGAGGTCATCCGGCTCAACGGCTCGGTGGAGCTGGCTCCCCTCATCGGCCTTTCGGAAGTGATCGTGGATATCGTCGAGAGCGGCAAGACGCTGCGGGAGAACGGGCTCGAGGTTCTCGAGACGATCGCGGACATCAGCGCGCGCATGGTCGTGAACCGCGTGAGCATGAAGATGAAAGCCGGGAGGATCCGGCAGATGATTGAGCGGGTCGGCCGCGAGCTGGAGCGCCGGAAGGCCGCCGCGGCCGGCGTCCGGCCGGGAGACCGGGACATGGCGGCGCGCCCGGACATGGAGGGCTGAAGGGATGGAGATCAGGATCATCCGGAGCAGCGGGGAGGATCTTGCCGGGCTGGCCGATTCTCTCGGATTGCGGGCGAAGATGGAACGGGCGGATGTGATCGGCGCCGTTTCGAAGATCCTTGATGATGTGCGGAGGAACGGCGATGAAGCCGTCTGCCGCTATACGAAGGAATTCGACAAGGCGGAGATCGCGCCCGGCCGGATCCGGGTGACGGAGGAAGAGATCGACGCGGCGATCCGGTCGACGGATCCCGCGCTGCTCGCGGCTATGGAAAGGGCCTACGCGAATATCCTGGAATTCCACCTGGCGCAGAAGTCCGCGGATCTCCGGATCGACCGGGGGGACGGCTCGTATGTGGGCCTTCTCGCAAGGCCCCTGGACACAGTCGGGATCTATGTACCGGGCGGGACGGCCCCGCTGCCGTCCTCCGTGCTGATGAACATCGCGCCCGCGAGGGCGGCCGGCGTGCGGCGCATCGTCATGTGCACGCCGCCCCGCGCGGACGGCAGCGTGGACGCGGCGATCCTCGCGGCCGCGCGCCTTGCCGGCGCCGGCGAGGTCTGCCGCGCGGGCGGTGCCCAGGCGATCGCGGCGATGGCGTACGGCACCGCCTCCGTCCCCGCCGCGGACAAGATCTGCGGACCGGGCAATATCTACGTCAACACGGCCAAGCGCCTGGTATACGGGCAGACCGACATCGATATGTTCGCGGGTCCGAGCGAGATCCTGATCCTGGCGGACCGGACCGCGAACCCCGCGTTCCTCGCCGCCGACCTGCTCTCGCAAGCCGAACACGACACGCTCGCGTCGGCCGTCCTCATCACCGACAGCGAAGAAACGGCACTCGCCGCCGCCTCGCAGGTCCGCGAACGCGCCGCGCTCCTGCCGCGCCGCGCCATCCTGGAGAGATCCCTCGCGGATTACTGCGCGATCGTCATCGTCCCGGACATCCGGACCGGTGTCGCGTTCGCCAACCGCCTCGCGCCGGAACACCTGGAGCTGTGCGTCGACGGCGCGGAACAGCTCCTCCCGGAGATCCGCAGCGCCGGCGCCGTCTTCATCGGAAACTACAGCCCGGAACCGCTCGGCGACTACTTTGCCGGCCCGAACCACATCCTGCCCACCAGCGGCACGGCCAGGTTCTTCTCGCCGTTGAACACTGGCGATTTCATCAAGAAGATCAGCGTCATCCGCTACACCGAAAAGACCCTGAGGAGCTGCAGCAGCGACATCGCAACGCTCGCGCGGGCCGAGCGCCTCGACGGCCACGCCCGGTCGGTCCTCGTCCGTTTCGGGGAAGATGCGCCGTCCGGCGGCAAAGGAGAAAAAGACGTATGAACAGCGACCGCAACATTCCGGATAAAAGGCTGTGGAACCGCAGGACCGCGGAGCTTGAGCCGTATGTGCCCGGCGAACAGCCGAAATACCGCTGTGTCAAGCTCAATACGAACGAAAACCCTTATCCGCCGCCCGAAAGCGTGGCCGCCGCGCTCCGGTCGTTCGACCCCGCCGTACTGCGCAAATACCCCGACCCGTCCTCGGACACCCTCCGCCGGGCGGTCGCCGATCGCTTCGGCCTGACACCCGGCATGGTTTTCCCCGGCAACGGCTCCGACGAAATCCTCGCGTTCGCCTTCCGCGCCTTCTTCGACGAAGAACGGCCCGCCGCGTTCGCCGACATCACCTACAGCTTCTACCCCGTGTATGCGAAAGCGTTCGGCATCCCCCACACGATCATCCCCCTGAACGACGATTTCACGGTCCCCGCGGACCGGCTCGCGCGGTTCGGCGGCGGCGTCGTCCTGGCCAACCCCAACGCGCCGACCGGCATCTGCACGGATACGGCCGCCCTGCGCATGATCCTCGAAGCGGCCCCCGGACGGCTGGTCCTCATCGACGAGGCTTACATCGACTTCGGCGGCGAAACCGCGGTGCCGCTGCTGCGCGAATTCGACAACCTGCTCATCGTCCGGACCTTTTCCAAATCCCTGGCGCTCGCCGGCCTGCGCGTCGGCTACGCACTGGGCGCGCCTTCCCTGATCGCCGCGCTCGAAACGGTGCGGGACACCTTCAACTCCTACACGGTCGACCGCATCGCGCAGACTCTCGCCGCCGCGGCGCTCGAGGACGACGAATGGTTCGCCCGGACGCGGCAGGCCATCGCCGCCACCCGCGAAAGCATGACCGCCAGGCTTGCGGAATGCGGCTTCCGGACCCTGCCGTCCGCCGCGAACTTCATTTTCACCACGCACCCGGACTTTCCGGCGCCGGCACTCTATGAAGGATTGAAAGAAAAAGGTATAATCGTAAGATACTTCAACAAGCCGCGGATCGGCAATTACCTGAGGATCACGGTCGGGACGCCGCAGGATGCGGACATCCTCTGCGACGCGCTCGCCCGGCTCACCAGGCCCCGGAAGGAGGCATCCCCGGTATGAGGAAAGCAAAAATCAGCAGAGAGACCGCTGAGACGAAGGTTTATGCGGAGATCCGGCTGGACGGCAAAGGGATCGCGGAGATCGACACCGGCATCGGGTTTCTGGACCACATGCTCACGCTCATGAGCCGCCACGGCCGCATCGACATGAGGGTCATATGCAAAGGCGACCTGGCCGTCGACGGCCACCACACGGTCGAAGACACGGGGATCGCGATCGGCCGGGCGATCGGCGAGGCGCTCGGAGAGAAAAAGGGCATCCGCCGCTACGGCAGCGCGAGGATCCCGATGGACGAGTCGCTTGCGGCGGCCGACATCGACATATCAGGCCGTCCGTTCCTTGCGTTCAGCGCGGCGATCCCGTCGCGCAAGGTCGGTGAATTCGACACGAGCCTGACCGAGGAGTTTTTCAGGGCCCTGGCGCAGAACGCGATGATCACGCTGCACCTGCGCTGCGAATACGGCAAGAACAGCCACCACATCATCGAGGGCCTGTTCAAGGCGTTCGGACGGGCGCTGGCGGAAGCGGCGGAGATCGATCCGCGCTTTGCGGACGAGATCCCCTCGACCAAGGGAGTCCTTTAAGAGCGACAGGACCCGGCGGGCATTCCGGGATAACGAAAAACGGTACGGAGGATGGTTATGGGCGAAACACTGCGGGACACGGATTTCATCGATCTGCCGGTATTTGTCAAAGGGAAGGTTCGGGACGTCTACGACCTCGGGGACAAGCTCCTGATCGTCGTGACGGACAGGATCTCGGCCTTTGATGTGGTTTTCCGCGAGACGATCCCGGACAAGGGCAGGGTCCTCAACGGCATCGCCGCGTTCTGGTTCGGGCATACCCGGGACATCATCGGCAACCACGTGATCTCCACCGATCCCCGCGAATACCCGGCCGGGCTTTCGCGCTACGCAGACCGGCTGGCGGGGCGTTCGATGCTGGTGAAGAAGATCCGGATGGTCCCCGCGGAATGCATCGTCCGCGGATACCTCGAAGGGTCTGCGCTCAAGGAATACCGGGCGGCGGGCAGCATCGGCGGCATCGCGATGCCCGCGGGGCTCCGGCAGGCGGATCGCCTCCCCGAGCCGATCTTCACGCCTTCGACCAAGGCTGAGGAAGGGCACGACATCAATGTCACCTTCGCGCAGCTGTGCGGGCTCCTCGGCGACGACCTGGCGTTCCGCCTCAAGGAAGCGAGCCTGGCGCTTTACGAAAAGGCTTCGGCCTATGCACTTTCACGCGGGATCATCCTTGCGGATACGAAGTTCGAGTTCGGACTCGACGGCGGCGACCTGATCGCGGCGGACGAGATGTTCACCCCCGACTCCTCGCGGTTCTGGGAGCTCGCCGATTACGAGCCCGGCAGGGCGCAGAAGAGCTTCGACAAGCAGTTCCTGCGGGAATGGCTGGAGACGCTGGACTGGGACAAGACCTACCCGGCGCCCGCGCTGCCGGAGAAGATCATTCTGCAGACCGCGGCGAAATACCGCGAAGCATATGAGAGGCTGACGGGCCACCCGCTCGCCTGACGGACGGACCATGCGCAGCACGGCGGGACGGGAGATCAAAGTGAAAA
>CAZDPQ010000003.1:0-51563 GCA_964507305.1 uncultured Oscillospiraceae bacterium | reverse complement strand
CGGATCCCGCGGGGACGACCGTGCGGCCCCTGAAAATCGTCCACCAGACGGCGAAAATGCAGGCGGCGGTCACGACGAGGATCACCGCAAGGAGGGCAATGCGCTTTGCCGCGGAGGGATTGCCGTACGCCTCGTCGTCCTCTTCCTCTTCTTCCTCTTCTTCTCCCGCGTCCAGGACGATGCCTTCGTCCTCGTCAGCCACGGCCTGCGTCCGCCCGGACGTGCGCGGCGCGGGATGAGCCTTCGGCTCATGCCGGATCGGCGCCGCGGGAACGGCGGCCGCCGCCTTCGCGTGCTTGCCGCCCTCGGTGATGCTCTCCACAAAACCGATCATGAACTGGATGGTCGTCCCGGGGAGCTTGGATGCGGCTTCGGTGATGACCATGCCGGCGGCGTCCGCCTGGTCATAAGCCTCGTCGAGGATCCGGAGCATTTCTTTCTGTCCGATCGCATTCATGATCTCCTTGTTGCAGACGATGATGCAATCGTCGACCTGCAGCTGGGCGATGTTCGAATAGCGGACGGTCCCGACGCTTCCGGCGCAGTAGATGTCGATGTTCGGGATGCTTTTCCCCCGGAAATCGACCGCCTCGAATCCGAGGCTGTCGTGGGTCAGCGGATAAAGGGTGTCGTTGCGGTACAGGTAGGCGCAGCCCCTGCCGGTCGTGACGGCAGCTACTTCGGCGTTCTTGACGAGGATGCCGGCGAAAAAGGGATTGCGCACGCCGTCGAGGTCGATCGTCTTTTTGCCGACGACCGCGGTGCTGCACTCGGCAAAATCGACGATCAGGCTGTCGATGTTCTTGGCTGAGTACTTGATGTCCATATGCATCTTGTCGATGGCGGGACGGACCGCCTCGATATCGTAGGCCGGATCTTTCGAAACGGAGGGAGCCGCGAATACGGAGAAAAAGAACCCGCGGTCCTCTCTGTCGAGCGTGATGTCCGCAGCGCGGGAATCCCGCTGCCCGGGCATCCTCCCGTCAAGCCAGAAAGATTCCGCCGCTCCTCCGGAATGCGCGTATCTTGCTGTCACCGTTGTCGATATCCGGGCGATTTTAGACATGTAAGAAATCCTCCGTACCAAGAAAATCCGGCTGAAAAACAGCCGGTCCGGCTGTCTGAAAGAGAATGACCGATTGGATCCGATACCACATGAATTATATCATATTTCACAAAAACGATCGTTTTTTTGCGGAGCTGTAACACAGGCTTAGCACGATTGAAACATTGCGGCGCGGGCATCCGCCGTGCTATAATCACTTCAGTTCGGACTTCATCGGCGCTGCGGATAGCGCGGCGCGGGAGGGCCAGATGTCGGGCAGGAGAGGCGGAGGATCCGCCGGACGAAATGAATACGGCAGACCTCCTTCGAGGGTGCTTTACACGATCAGCGCCCGTCTGATCCGGCTGGCCGCCCGATGCGTCTACCATGTCTCGTGGTCGGCTGACCCCGCGATTTTCCGCCTTGAGAAACCCGTGATCGTCATCGCGAACCATCCGTCCTATTATGATCCGTTTTTTGCCGGAGCCGTTCTCTGCCCGCTCCGGGTGAATTTCCTGGCCGCGGACAATTTTTTCCGCAGCCCCATCCTCCGCGCCCTGCTCCGGCGGATCGGCGCCATTCCGAAGATCCAGTTCCGCCCCGATCCCCGCGCGATGAAGGCCATGATCGGCGTGATCCGCCGCGGCGGCGTCCTGGGGATCTTCCCGGAAGGGACGCGGTCGGTCCACGGGCGCCGGATGCCGATCGAGGAGTCTTTCACCAAATTCATCCGCAGGATGGGCGCCAGCGTCGTCTATGTCAATTCACAGGGCGCCTACCTCACGTGGCCGCGCTGGTCGAAAAGCGGGGTCCGCAAAGGCCGGATCCGGATCACGGCCGGCGTTCTGGCGACCGGCGGGGAGATCGCCGGCATGAGCCTGCCGGAGCTCCACGCGAAGATCACATCGGCGCTGGACTTCGACGACTATGCCATGCAGAAGGTCCATCCTGTGCGTTACCGCTCCGGAGCCCCGGCTCTCGGGCTGGAGAGCATCCTGCACCAGTGTCCCCGCTGCGGCGCGATGTGGGCCATGCGTTCGATGCCCCATACGCTCTATTGCAGCGCGTGCGGCAATGGCGCGGTCATGGACGATTACGGGATGCTTGCGCCGCGGGATCCTTCGTGCGTGGTGTTCGAAACGCCCGGCGAATGGCATGACTGGCAGCTGGACCGGCTGCAGCCGCTGGCGGCGGGGGACGGGTTTATCCTGGAGGACCGTGCCGTCATGCAGCGTTCCGCGGCGGAAGCACCCTTTGCCGATGTCGCGCGCGGCGTCATCCGGCTCACGGCCGGCGCCTTCGAGTTTTTCCCCGACGGATCCGCCGGGACGGACAGGACCCCGGGAACAGCCGGGCCTGGCGGAGCGGCTGAGGCTGAGCCGGTCCGCTTTCCGATTTCCGGGATCTGGGGGATCAGTGCCGATTACGGAGCCAACTTCGATCTGTACGGCGAAAAAGACACCTACCGCTTTCTTCTGGAAAACGGACAGAAGGCGATCACCTTTTCCAACGCGCTCGATCTCCTGAGAGGCGGGGCGTGACGCCGGAGCATCCCGTCGGCGCGGCTTACGGGCCGGCCTTCACCGGGACGATGCGCCAGATGTCCCGCGCGTAGTCTTTTACCGTGCGGTCCGAGCTGAACCGCCCGGCAGAACACAGGTTGATCCAGCAGCGCGCCGCAAAGCCGTGCGGGTCCGCATACGCCCGGTCGAGGGCGTTCCGGGATTTTCTGTAGTCCTCGAAATCGCCGAGCACATAGTAGACATCGGCGGGCTGTCCGTTCGACGCGGTCAGCAGCGAGTTGTAAATGTCGCGGAACATCCCGGTGCAGCCGTCGTCGAGCGTGCCGTCGACCAGCGCGTCGACCGCGCGTTTGAGGCCCGGGACGTTGGCGTACTGCCATGCCGGATCATAATATCCGCGGATCGCCGGCATATCCTCGACGCGCGCGCCGAAGATGAATTCGTTGTCCGCACCGGCAGCCTCCACGATCTCGACATTCGCTCCGTCGTATGTGCCGTGGGTGACCGCGCCGTTGATCATGAATTTCATGTTGCCGGTCCCGGATGCCTCGAATCCCGCGGCCGAGATCTGTTCCGACACGTCTGCCGCCGGGAAAAGCTTTTCGGCCGAGGTGACGTTGTAGTTTTCGACAAAGACGACCTGCAGGTACCGGGAGGCGTCGGGATCGCCGTCAACCAGCTTCGCGATCTCGTTGATCAGCTTGATGACCGCCTTTGCCCGGAAATATCCCGGGGCGGCCTTGGCGCCGAACAGGAAGGTCCGCCGGGTCCTCGGCCTGGCGGGATCGCTCTTGATGTCGAAATACAGGTCCAGGATCGAGAGGGCATTCAGCAGCTGCCGCTTGTACTCGTGGAGCCTCTTGATCTGGATGTCGAACAGTGTTTCCGGATCGATCCGGACCCCCTGCTTCCGCTCGAGGTAGTCTGCCAGCTGCTTCTTTTTCTCCTTCTTGACCGCCATGAAGCGATCCAGCGTTTCCGTCGACGACGCGAGGGGCCTGAGTGCTTCCGCGCGGTCGAAATCCAGTGCCCAGCCGCGGCCGCCGAGAAGGTCGTCCAGCATGGAAGCCAGCTCGGGATTGGCCTTGCACAGCCAGCGCCTCGGCGTGATGCCGTTGGTCTTGTTGCTGAATTTCTCCGGCCACAGGGCGTACCAGTCTTTCAATTCCCGTTCCTTCAGGATCTTCGTATGAAGCTCCGCGACGCCGTTGACGGACCGCGACCCGTAGATCGCGAGCCACGCCATCCGGACCTTGCCGCCGCCGACCGGCGCGAGCGCGTCGATCTTGTCACGGGCCATCCCGCGGGACTGCATCTCGGCGCGGAACTGCGCGTCGATCCGTGCGATGATCTCGTACAGCCCGGCGAACAGGTACTTGAAAATGCCGATGTCCCATTTCTCAAGGGCTTCGGCCAGGATCGTGTGATTGGTATAGGCAAAGACATTGCGCGTGATTTCCCAGGCCTTGCCCCACTCCATGCCGTTCTCCGCCGTGAGGATCCGCATGAGCTCGGGGATGCCGATGACGGGATGGGTGTCGTTGAGCTGGATCGTGTGATAGTCGGCGAAGTTGGACAGGTCGCCGCCGAACCGTGCCTTGTGGTTGCGGACGATGTCCTGGATCGAGGCGCTTGCAAAGAAATACTGCTGCCTGGCGCGCAGGACTTTGCCCTCATACGCGGAGTCGTTGGGGTACAGCACGCGCCAGATGTCTTCCGCGCGGTTGCGTTCCCGCACGGCGTCGGCGAAACGCTGTGCGTTGAAAAGCCCGTAGTCGAAATCCTGCGCCGGCCTGGCTGACCAGAGCCTCAGGGTGTTCACGTTCCGCGTCCCGTAGCCGGTGACGGGGAAATCGTACGGGACAGCGAAGACATCGCCGTCGTCGAAGTGAACTTTCACCTGCAGGCTGTCCCTCCGGATCACCCAGGGATATCCCTTTTCGAGCCAGGGATCCGGGTATTCTGTCTGGAACCCTTTCTCGATTTTCTGCCGGAACAGCCCGTAGCGGTACAGGATCCCGTACCCCGTGACCGGCATGTCCAATGTGGCGCACGAATCCAGAAGGCAGGCGGCAAGCCTGCCGAGCCCGCCGTTGCCGAGGCCGGGATCGTCTTCCTCCTCCTCGATCTCCTCGAGGCTCGTCCCGAATTCCGCCAGGGCGGCCTGCGCTTCGCTCTCAAGGCCGAGGTTCATCAGGTTGTTGACCAGCGCGCGACCGACCAGGAATTCCGCGGAAAAATAATGTGCCTGCCGCACTCCCGCGTAAGCCTGTGCGGTGTCCGCCCAGTCCCCCGCGATCCGCTCCATGACCGCGGAGGAAAGCGCGGCCCATTTCTCATGCCCTGTCGACGCCTCGGGCTTTCGGCCGGTCCCCGCCGCAAGGAATCTTCTCATATCGTCCGCAAGGGAGGCTGCCGCCGCGGACCTGTCTGGATCGTTCTGCATCTTTCACCGGATCCGCTCTTCGCGGATCGCTCCTTCCATTTCTGAAAACCGCCTTCCGGCAGTCATAATCGGTTTCACCAACCTTTTATTGTACACGGAATGAAGATTCTGTCAAATATACCGCAATCCGTCATCTGCCATCGTCATCCGCGGTCATCTGCGTCCGCGGTCTGCGGTCCCTCCGGCTGGCCTGTCCGGTTTGGCGGGATTTTCCGGGATAATGTTGATTTTGGTTTGGCCACAGCCCAGCTGTTCATGGTAAAATCAATCGGTATGGATGCGTTTACGCTGGCAATCCGGAATATGGCTTTCATCCTCCTTGCGGCCGCTGCCGCCGCCGGGCTTTTTCTTTTATACAACCGGCTGCCGCCCGCATGGTTCATGGAGCATCCGTCCGCCCGCCGGAGCGGGGAAGCCGGGCCGGAGCCGGCGGAATACCCGGACAGCCGGATGCGGAAGTCCCCGGATGGCGTTCTGTTCGGGTTCGCGATCACCCTGGTTTCATTCCTGTTTTTTCTCCAGTACGGCTATTCGCTGCTGCTGATCTGCAACACGGTCCCTCTTCTGTTTTTCGCGATGATTTTCGCCGCCGACCTGAAGACCGGGATCATCCCGGACCCGTTCGTCGTGGGACTGATCTTTTCATCACTGTTCTGGATCGCCTACGACATATCGGTCCTCGTGACGGCACGGCAGCCTCTCTATTACGCGTTCATCGGGCGGATCCCGGCAGCCTTATGCGGCGGCGCCGTGATCTGGCTCATCGGGAAGATCGGCAGCCTGCTTCTGAAGGAGGATGCCATGGGGATGGGGGATGTCAAGCTTGTCTTTGCCTGCGGTCTGATCGTCGATTTCGCGGGTATTTTCTGGATCATAGGCCTGTCGTTTCTGCTGGCATTCATCCCCGCCATCCTGGGCATGATCTTCCGGAAGCGTGGAGCCGCGGTGCCGCCGTCCTGGAAGCGGGGCCGCCTGCCGTTCGCGCCGTTCATCATTGCCGCCGCGGTGATCTACATGCTCTTCCCGACGGAATTCGCGATGTTCGCCGCGTGGTACGGCTTTTGAGTTTCGGCGCGTGGCCGGAAGAGCGGAGAAGGAGGAACAGGTGACGCAGCCAGGGCAAAAACGGGGTGAACCGGCGAAAGAAATGGACGATGCGTTCATGCGCCGGGGCGGTCCGGGGACATTCAGGGCGAAGGAAGCCGCGGGCGTCCTGCTTCTTCTGCATTCCCTGCTGGCGATCATCATGCATGTGCTCCGGGTCGTCGTCCCGGATGCCCAGGCATCCTTCCTCAACAGCGGTCTTACCGGCTATGTTTCTTCCGCGCTGATCATGCAGGGCATCTGCATCCTTCTCCCGACCGTGTTCGTCCTGTTCTATTTCAATGTCCCCCCCGCGGTCGTTCCGGGCCCGTCCTCTTCTTCGGGCGGATGGATCCTCATGTCGGCGACGGCCGGCATCCCGGCCGCCATCGTCTTTACAGGCCTCAACAACGGATATGTTTACATCCTGACGAAGAACGGGATCATCCTCCCCGGCGCCACCATCGCGTCACCGGACATTTCGGGAGAGCTCCCCCATTACCCGGTCGTCATCCTGCTGTCCATCCTTCTTCCCGGCATCGTGGAGGAGCTGATGTTCCGGGGCGTCATCCAGGGATCGATGGAGTGGGCCGGCGGGCGGTTTTCATCCGTCGCGGTCCCCGCGGTCACCTTTGCCGTTTTCCACGTGAATATCATGTTCGTCGTAGCGCCGCTCCTTGCCGGATTCCTGCTTGGCTATATCCGCCTCAAGACCGGCACGGTCTACGCGAGCATCCTTACGCATATGACGATGAATCTGACCATCCTGCTCATGGGTCCGCTCCTGCCCCAGCTGACTTCCGAGTACGTCGCCACCATGAATTCCAACTCCGTGCTGTACGCTTCGCTGGTTGCCGCTCTGGTGGCGTCGGTGGCGCTCATCCCGATCCTCCTGGCGTTTTCCTCCCTGCGGACGCCGCGCCGCCGCCCTCTTCCGCGCAAACATGCGTTCCCGGTCGGTTTCCAATATGCGCTCGGATTTCTGGTTCTGCTCGGGTCGATGCTTTTCTACTACTTCACGAACACCTGATCCCGCCGCCGTCCGGTTCCGGCGCGGATCACCGTTCCGGCCGTTTTTTTGATATAATAGCTTATGTCCATCGGTCCGGCCGCCGGCCGGACCGGCCCGGGACAAGAGAGCGCACCGGGCCGGAGAGGTATATATGGAAGATACGGGCGGTAAAATTCAAAATGACAAGCAGACGATCCTGTCGATCATCAAGTACGCGCTGATCGCCGTGATCGTCCTGGCAGTCGGCTATGTCGGGCTCAAGGTCCTGTGGCTGCTTTTTCCCGTCGTGATCGGTTTCATCCTGGCCTTTACATCGGTCTCGGTCAGCGCCTTTTTCTATCGCCTGATCATGCGCCGCAGGCCCCGGACGATCGCGGAAGGCGGAGATACGAGAGGATTCCGGGCACTCAAGTTCATCGTGTTCACCCTGATCCTCCTGATCTGTCTCGGCTTCATCGTTTTTGTGGTCTTCGCCCTGATCGCCCAGGTCCGCAACCTGATGAATTTCGTCGAGAACAATGTCCCCTCCGTCGACTACATTCAGAAGCTCTCGGATTATCTGCACGACGTATCCACCCGACTGGGCGGGTTCCTTCCGCCCTCGGCGATCGCGAAGCTCACCGATGAATTGACCAAGCTGCAGAACGATCTCCTGGCCCTGATCCCCAAGATCATCTCCGCGCTTCTGAATTCCCTGCTCTCTTTCATCAGCAACTTTCCCAATATCCTGTTCAAGGTCATCGTGGTGATCATGGCCGGATATTATTACATCTCCGACCGGATCGTCATCGGCAGGTTCATGAACATGCTCTTCCCCAGCAGGCCTTTCGTCGAAAAGGTCGTCAGCGCCGTCACGAAAGTCTCCCATTCGCTGTTCCGGGTCCTGGGCGGGTATATCATCATCATGACCGTCACGTTTCTGGAGACGCTTGCCGGGCTGATCATCATCCGGATGCCGTACGCCATCATCATCGCGTGCGTGGTCATGCTCATCGACCTGCTTCCCATGGTCGGCGCCAACGCCTGCTTCATCCCGATCGCCATCTATATGTTCATGCAGGGCAAGCCTCTCTACGGCATCATCGCGCTGGCAATGGTGGGCATCATGGCCCTGGTCCGAAGCACCATCGAGCCCCGGATCGTCGGCAACGCGATGAGGCTCCATCCTCTCGCGACGCTTGTGGCGATGCTGCTGGGCGTCGCAGCCTTCGGCCTTGCCGGCTTCCTGGGCGGCCCCATCCTGGTGGTTTTCGCCATCGGGCTTTCGGATGCGTTCGGCTTTCAGGAGTCATTCCGCGAATGGTCCGGCCGGATCCTCAACAAGGTTGCCCGCGCCGATACCGGCACCTGCGGCAGCGCCGCTTCCGCGGACGCGCCGGTTCCTGAAGCAGGGAGCGAAGGCGGGATCCGGCACATCGTGATGTGGCGCCTGAAGGAGACGGCGCACGGATTGCCGAGGGAAGAGGTGGCCGCCGTCATGCAGGAGAAGCTGATGTCCCTGCCATCGAAGATCCCGCAGATCCTCCGCTTCGAAGTCATGCGGGACATCAAGTACGACCGCGGTGCCTATGACCTTGTCCTGACGGCGGATTTCGCGTCGGAGCAGGATCTTGATCTGTACAAGAAGCATCCCGAGCATGTCGCGGTCGCCGAATGGATCCACGGGGCGATCCTGGAGCGGTCGACCGTCGACTGCAGGATCTGACGCGCGCTTTTGCACAGAGGAGTCTGACGGTGATGCCCAGCGACCCTTTTCTCGAATCCGATATCGAAGAACTCAAGAAGCCGGATCCCAAGTATGCCGATCCCGCGACGATGGCCCGGCATGCGGTCCCTTTCGAAAAACGGATCGCGGAGCTGGAGGACATCGTCTTTCTGAGGCCCGGGGACCCCTGGATCCTCTACAATGACCGGGTCATCCGGCTGCCTTTTCCCCCTGAAGGGAACGGGATCACCATGATGGTCTGCGCCCTGCCTCTTGTCCGCCTTTTCGGAGGCAGGCTGGTTTTCCGTCCGTCCGATGGACAATGGGTTCCCTGCAGGGGCGACGGCTGCCTGACGGATGATGACGTCGGGAGCGATGCCGGCAGCATGGACGGCGGAGGACCGGACGCCGGTTCGGTCCGGCTGCCCGTCCATGAGATCCTGAACCGGCTCCGCCTGGGCATCCTCATCGCGGGCGACGGGAGCGCGTATATCGGCGACCGAATGGAATTGGCCCGGATCGGCCCCCCGGACCTGGACGATGACTACCGCCTCATCCTTCATCCTTTCAGCGACGAGGGGCTTTTTGTCGGCAAGATGGTCACCGACGAGTGGGGCTTTCAGCGGAACCGGTACAGCCGCGAGCTTGCGATCCGGTCCCTGGCGTTCAGCAAGGCTTCCTACAATATGCATATCAAGCCGTTCATCATGGACGGCTGGCTGGACTATACGCTGATCCATGAAGGGAAGATCCGGGCGACGGAAGATGATTGGAACAGCCAGCCTTCGGCGGCGCGCCAGTTCGTTTCGACCGTCAGGCAGATCGTCGCTTCGCAGTCGGCAAAGGCTGTCGTGATGGGAAGGCCGACGAGCGACGGGCGGGCGGTCATCAACATCACATTCACGGGGACGAAGCATGCCCCGGACTGGCTCAACAATATCAAGGTCGGCGTCAGCAACCGGCTGCACCGCGGATTCTACGAGCTCGCGTCTCAATTCGACACCGTCATGAACAAGATCCGCCTGGACCGCCTGGCCGCGGTCCTCGGACTGGAAAAGCTCACCCTTCCCGATATCATCGCGGAGGCGCGGAAGCCGGACAGCCGGTACAAGCTCTGGATCACCGGCCACAGCCAGGGCGGCGCGCTTACCCAGGTCTACATCGCGGAATTTCTGATCGCGCGGGGCGTGCTGCCATCCCATATTTTCGGCTACTCCTTTGCGAGCCCGTCCGTTGCGACCACGGAATACTGCGCGGATCCCGGTGATTTCCCGGTCTACAACATCCTCAACGACGACGACTTCGCCGGACGCGTCGGCAGCGCCGTACGGTTGGGCGTCGATCTGCATTATGTGCCGGACCGCGATTTCCGCGAGGCCAATTACGCGGGCTACCGCGAGCCGCGCACGAAAGCCGAATTCGACGACATTCTCAAGCTCTGCTACTGGATGACGGATTCTTTCAAATTCGGCGAGTACATGATCGCCATGACGACCTTCGCGACAGAGTACCCGGTCGCGAAGAGCATCCTCGAGTGGATCGGCGAAACGCCCGTCCTGAGGAAACTGTATGCCGCGTTCCGCGATAAGGCCGATATCCCGCAGGCGATCCATGACCGGATGTACGGCATGCTCCGGAAACCCTATATGGATGTGGGCGGAACGCCGCCCTCCGAGGAGCACATCCTCAAGGTCCGTGCCTTCCTCGAGACCCTTTACCGGAAATGGGGATCGGAATGCCTGATGGATTATATGTTCGAAACGCACAAGATCCCGTCGAACTACTCCGAGATCGTCCTGCTGCCGGAAGAGAGATTCATGCGGGCGGTCTGGACCTCCGGCAAGCCGTCAAGGCTTGTCACCGGCTCCGGGGAGCAATTACAGGCCCCCGTCCCCTTCCCGGAAATCGACCCCCGGTACGACCCGGAGAAATGAACCCGGTACGGCGGGGGTTTTCATCGACATCGTGTAGACCATCTGCGGATGAGGCGTCGCACGGATCGGCGCGCCGGTCTCGTCCCTGAGATCCCGCGCGACGACCGTGAAATGCTTTCCTCTCGGCGAAACGATCTCCACGCGTTCGCCTTCCGCGATCCGGTTGCGCTGTTCGACCATGGCGCGTTTCGCCTTGGCGTCATACGAGAGAATGACCCCGACGACCCTGGCTTCCCGGATATACGTATCCTGGCAGGAGATCCGGGCATTCACCTCGGGCCGTTCGAAAAAGAATCCCGTATCGAACTCCCGGTGAACCGTTTTTCCAAGCTCCTCCATCCACGAAGGATCGGCTTTCCATCCGGCCGGATCGGCGGCATAGGCATCGATCGCTTCCCGGTAGACCTTTGTCACCACGGAAACATAAAACGTGCCTTTCATCCGGCCTTCGATCTTGAAGCTGTCGATCCCGGCCTCGGCCAGCTCGGGGATATGGCCGGCCATGCACAGATCCTTCGAATTGAGCAGATATGTCCCCGTCTCATCCTGCACCGCTTCCAGCGGCATGTCCGGCCGCTTCGCCTCCTGCACGCGGTACTCCCACCGGCACGGCTGGGCGCATTCGCCGCGGTTTCCGCTCCGTCCCGTAAAATAGTCCGAAAGAAGGCACCTGCCGGAATACGCCATGCACATCGCCCCGTGGACGAACACCTCCAGCTCCAGCTCCGCAGAGACTTCCCGGCGGATCCGCCGGATGTCGGACAGCGTCAATTCTCTGGCAAGGACGATGCGCGAAGCACCGGCTCTGTGCCAGAACTCGCAGGCGCGCGCGTTCGTGATGCTGCTCTGCGTGCTTATGTGGATCTTCATCGCCGGAGCGGTCTCGCGGATCACATCGAAGATCCCCGGATCCGAAACGATCACCGCATCCGCGCCGCTGTCCGCCAGAAAACGGATATAGCTCTCCAGCCCGTCGAAATCCCCGGGGCGTCCGAAAATGTTGACCGCCGCATAAGCCTTCGCCCCGCGGGCGTGAGCCAGCGCGATCCCGGCGGCAAGCTCCGCGTCGTCGAAATTGCCGGCGAACGCGCGGAGGCCGAACCGCCTGCCCGCAAGATACACCGCATCCGCGCCGTACAGCAAAGCGGACGCAAGCTTTTCGGGGTCTCCGGCGGGAGACAGGAGCTCAGGCTTTTTCATGACCGTTTTCCGAGGTATTTGTTGACATTGTTGAAATGCTCCCGCTGTGTGGCGGCGAAAGCGCTCGATCCCGTGCCGTCGTTTTTGGATACGAAATAGTAATATCCGGTCTTGGCCGGCCACAGGGCCGCTCGGATCGCGTCCATGCCCGGCGAGCAGATCGGCCCCGCGGGAAGGCCTTTGTTGAGATAGGTGTTGTAAGGCGAGACGATCTTCTGGTCGGCTTCGGAAACGATCAGCGAGGGCTTTTCGCCCAGCTCGCTCTTGATGTAATTGATCGTCGCGCAGGACTCGAGCCGGTTGCCCGTAACATGGTTTTTCGCATTGAGGCGGTTGTAGAACACGCTGGCGATCAGGTCCATCTCGTCCAGGCGGCCGCTTTCTTTTTCGATGACGGACGCGAGGGTGATGACCTCGTCCATCGTAAGGCCCATCTTTTCCGCCCGGGCATACAGCTCCGGGAGCAGCTTGTGCTCTGTGTTGTTCAGAAACGTCCGGATGATGGACTCCTCGGTCGTATTCATGTCGAATTCGTAGGTGTCGGGGAACAGGTAGCCCTGCAGAAGCCAGTCGCGGCCTTCCTTCTGCGGGATCTTCGTCACGAAATCGTAGTCGAGGAAAAGCGCGGGATTGTTGACCATCGAATCCAGCACCTGTTCGTCGAAAAGCACCCCGGCGTCCAGCAGCGTCTGCTTGACTTCCCGGTAGGTCAGTCCTTCGCGGAAGGTCACCTTGACGGATTCGGGCTTCAGGCAAAGCATGTACATGATCTCATCGTAATTCATGTCGTCCGTGACGAAATGGGTTCCGGCCGTATATTCGCCGTCAAAGCCGTTGAGCTTGGACATGAATGTGAAAAACAGGCGGTTCTTGATCGCCCCCGCCTCATACAGCGTCTGGGCGATGTCACCGGTGTCGTAGCCCTGCCGGATCACCACCATGATGGCACCCGGCGTGTCCTTGCCGATTTTCGTGACCTGGATCCCGAAATTCTTGAACCGGTCGTTCTGGGAAAGGACATACTTGAATCCGAGCGTGAACCCGACGCCTACCGTCGCCGCGAAAATCAGCAGCGCTGCAAGGATCGACAGGACCTTCCCGGTGGCCTTTGACAACATGGGTGCCATCCTCCGGCTATTCGCCTTTGCTTCGCAGCTTCGCGCGCTGTTCGGTGTTCAGGATCCTCTTCCTCAGACGGATGCTCGACGGAGTGACCTCGACGAGCTCGTCGTCGCTGATGAACTCCAGGCATTGCTCCAGGCTCAGCTCCACCTTCGGGACAAGGCGCAGGGCCTCGTCCGTCCCGGACGCGCGCATATTGGTCACGTGCTTTTTCTTGCACACATTGACCACGATGTCTTCATTGCGGGGATTCGCCCCGACGATCATCCCCTGGTAAACCTTCGTGCCCGGATCGATGAACAGGCTGCCCCGCTCCTGAGCGTTGTACAGCCCGTACGAGACCGCCTCGCCGTCCTCCCAGGCCACCAGCACGCCGTGCGAACGGGTCTCGATGTCGCCCTTCCACGGCTCGAATCCGGCGATGACGCTGTTGATTATACCATTTCCCCTGGTATCGGACAAGAATTCGGACCGGTAGCCGATCAGCCCCCGGGTGGGAATGCGGAATTCCAGACGCGTGTACCCCTTCTCCGGCGGCAGCATGTTGGCCAGTTCGGCACGCCGGGAGCCCATCTTTTCGATCACGATCCCGACATATTCCTCCGGGACATCGATGATCACCAGCTCGACCGGCTCGAACCGGCCTTCGTCCGTTTCTTTGATGATCACGCGCGGCTTCGAGACCTGGAACTCGTAGCCCTGGCGGCGCATGGTCTCGATCAGGATCGACAGGTGCAGCTCCCCGCGCCCCTTCACGACGAAGGAATCGGGGGTTTCCGTCTCCTCGAGGCGCATGCTGACATTCGTCTCCATCTCCTTGAACAGCCTGTCGCGCAGATGCCGGGATGTCACATAGCGGCCTTCCCGGCCGGCGAACGGGCTGTTGTTGACGCTGAACGTCATGGCGATCGTCGGCTCGTCGATGTTGATGAACTCGACCGGCTCGACCTGGTCCGCCGCGCAGATCGTGTCCCCGATGTTGATATCCGGGATCCCCGCGACGCATACGATCTCCCCGACGCTCGCCTCGCTCAGCTCAGCCTTGGCAAGACCGCGATATTCCATGAGCTTCACGACTTTGGCATTCCGGGCTTTCGGCTCGCCGTACCGGCACACCGCGATCTGCATGCCCTGGCGGATGACGCCCCGCACGACCCGTCCCACGGCGATCCGCCCGATGTACGGGTCGGCGTCGATGTTCGAGATGAGCAGCTGGAGCGGCAGGCCGGTCTCGCCCTGCGGACAGGGGATCGTCTCGATGATCGCATCCAGCAGCGGAGCGAAATCCAGCTGCGCGTCCGTCCGGAAATCCCGGATGTCGCGGCTCGAATGCCCGTCTCTGGCCGATGTGTAGACTACAGGGAAATCCAGTTGGTCTTCGTCCGCGCCGAGCTCGATGAAAAGGCCGAGCACCATGTCCACCACATCGAGCGGCCGCGCGTCCGGCCGGTCGACCTTGTTGATGACGACAAGCGGGGTAAGTCCCAGCTCAAACGCTTTGCGCAGCACGAACCGCGTCTGCGGCATCGGTCCGTCGTACGCGTCGACCACCAGCAGCACGCCGTCCACCATTTTGAGGACGCGCTCGACCTCGCCCCCGAAATCGGCATGGCCGGGCGTGTCCACGATATTGATCTTATATCCCTTGTACCGGATCGACGTGTTTTTCGCCAGGATCGTGATCCCCCGCTCCCTTTCGAGATCATTCGAATCCATGACCCTGACCTCGATCTGCTCGTTCTCGCGGTAGATCCCGCTTTGCTTGAGCATCTCGTCGACGAGTGTTGTTTTTCCGTGATCGACATGCGCGATGATCGCGACATTCCGTAAGCCTTCTATGGCAGCCATATGATTTTTCCTTCCATCCCTCAGCCTTCCGTAAACGGAACGCCCTTCCGCCTATTCGCCCGGCGTCTCCTCGGGAGGCTTTTTCTTCCGCCGCCCGGTCCGTGCGATCCCTTTCTTGCGGATCTCGTTCTCGTCTTTCGGTCTCAGGATGAACCGGATCGGCGTGCCTTCGAAGCCGTAGGCCTTTCGGAACTGGTTCTCGAGGTATCTTTCGTAGGAAAAATGCATCAGTTCCCTGTCATTGATGAAAAGAACGAACGACGGGGGCTTGACCGATGCCTGGGTCGCGTAATAGATCCGCAGGTGCCTGCCCTTGTCCTGGGGGGTCGGGACGATGGCGACCGAGCGGGCGATGAGGTCGTTGAGCGCACCGGTGCTCAAGCGCTGCAATGACTGCGCGTTGACATGCGCGATCATCTCGAGCAGCCTGCCGACCCTCTGGCCGGTCTTCGCGGAAAGGAAGACGACCGGAGCGTAATCCATGAAGGAAAATGCCGCGCGGACCCCGCGCTCATAGCCCTCCAGGGTGCCGGTCTCCTTCTCGACGAGGTCCCATTTGTTGATGGCGATGACGCAGGCCTTCCCCGCGTTGTGGGCATAGCCCGCGATCTTCGTGTCCTGCTCCGTGACATTGTCGGCTGCGTCGATCAGGATCACGCAGACATCCGCCCTGTCGATCGCCGCCAGGGAACGGATCATGCTGTACTTTTCGACGCTGGTGTCGATCCGGCTTTTCCTACGGAGCCCGGCCGTGTCGATGATGTTGAACCGGCCGTACGGGTTTTCGATCGCGGTGTCGATCGAATCCCGGGTCGTCCCGGGGATGTCGGAAACGATCGTACGCTCGTATCCGAGGATTTTATTGACCAGCGAGGATTTGCCCGCGTTCGGCTTGCCGATGACCGCCACGGAGATGATCCCGCTGTCCTCATCCTGCGCGTCCGGCGGCGGGAAATGCTTCACCGTCTCGTCCAGGAGGTCGCCGAAGCCGAGTCCGTGAACGGAAGAAACCGGGAAAACGTCTCCGATCCCGAGGTTGTAGAATTCGTAGGCCTCCGGCGGCGTGTCGCCGACGCGGTCGGCCTTGTTGACCGCCACGATGACCGGCTTGCGCGATTTACGCAGCAGCGCGGCAACGGCCTCGTCCGAAGCCGTGAGCCCGGTCTTCAGGTCCACCATGAAAAGGATGACATCCGCCGTGTCGATGGCGACCTGCGCCTGTTCGCGCATGGACTTCAGGATGGCGTCATCAGACACAGGCTCGATCCCCCCGGTGTCGACAATGGAAAAATCCCGTCCCTGCCAGGAGGCATGCGCATAAACACGATCCCGGGTGACCCCGGGCTCGTCGTCGACGATCGAGAGCCTCGACCCTACGATATAGTTGAAAAAGGTTGATTTGCCGACATTCGGCCGGCCGACAACCGCAACAAGCGGCAATGCCATCTTACCCTCCCGTTTCCTCTCCAAACCCGAAAATCCCATCCAGCGCGCCGAGGAATCCGCCGCCGGAAGAAGGCACGCGGATCACTTCCGCCTGCATCCTGTCACCGAGCTCTGCCGGAGTCATATCATCCAGGAACCGGTCCCCGCAATCCCGGAGCATGACATCCGGAACGAGCACGGTGCGGCCGGCGGAATGCCCGTCCGGCGCAGCCGCGCGGAGAATGTCCCCACCGGTGACAAGTCCCGCGACCGTCACCGTCTCGCCGAAAAAGCGGTTCTCCACGGCCAGGACCTCGAAATCTGCCCCGTAGAGCTGTTGGAGCGGCTCCGTGAAACGTCTCAGAAAAGGCGCGGCATCGGCTCCCGTAAGCAGCAGCATGTTCTCTCTGCCGGCCGGTCCGGCGTATGCGGCGTTCTTCCTCCGGTCCATCCGGCGCCCGATCCCGTCCCGCATTTCCTCCAGGAAAAGCGACACCAGGCCGACGCCATTCTCCAGCTGGTAAAAATCCTCATATTCGCCGGTCCCCGGGATCGGAAAGCCGGCTTTCACATAAAATTCATCCGCCGCGAACACGATCCTGCGTCCCGCGGTCTGCAGGTTCCTCTGCCGGCGGCTCATGACGATGCTCAGAACCTTCATCGCATCGGAGCGTCCGACCGGCCGGATGAATGGAAGCCCCCTGCAGCCCCGATGGGCGGTCAGCCCGACGGGTACCAGGGCGATGCTCTGCATCGCATCCGCAAAGCTCTCGAGGTCGTCCAGCGTGCGCTCCAGCGCGATGCCGTCGTTGATCTCCGGGCAGACGACGATCTGCGTGTTGATCCGGATCCCCGACGCGGCGATCCGGCCAAGCTGCTCCATGATCCGGCCGGCATTCCGGCTGCCGAGCATCTCGGCCCGCAGGGCAGGGTCGGTGGCGTGGACAGAGATGTTCATCGGCGACAGCTTGTAGGAAATGAGCCGGTCCAGCTCGGCATCGCCGATATTGGTCAGTGTCACGAAATTGCCGGTCAGGAAGGAAAGCCGCGGATCGTCATCCTTGAAATACAGGGTCTTGCGGAGACCGGGGGGAAGCTGGTCGACGAAACAGAAAACGCACCGGTTGCCGCAGCTTTTCTCCCGGTCCATCAGCGGCTCCTCGAAATCAAGTCCGAGATCCTCGTACTGCTCTTTTTCGACTTCGATCTCCAGGGTCGAGCCGTCCGGCTTCCCGACTGTCAGGGTCATGGCGGTCTCCGCCATCCTGGTGCGGTAATCGAACACGTCGGCCACCGGGCTGCCGTTGATTGAAATCAACAGGTCGCCGGCCGATATGCCCGCTTCCTGCGCGATGCTGCCCTCATCCACCGCCGATATCCTGTGTTCTTTCGCAGCCAACCTGACCTCCGGCTCCCTGCCTGTGCGGCGCGTTTCTTTCATTCAACAAGAAAAACAGCGAGCGAAAAACGTCGACAGGCTTTTCTCCCACTGTTTCATTCGTCGATGCGGATCTTGCCGAAATAGGAAGGTTATTTCGCTTCCTGCTTCTTGACGATCTCCTTGCCCGCATAATATCCGCAGTTCCTGCAGACCTTGTGAGCCATCTTCAGAGTGTGGCACTGCGGGCAATCCACCAGGCCGGGGACGCTCAGCTTCCAGTTCGCTCTCCGGGTGCCCGTCCTCGCGTGGGACCACTTGCGTTTCGGATTTGCCATGTAAAAATACCTCCATACGATCCATAGGGACTGCGTCGCGGTCGCGCTACAGCAGCTTCTTCAGTCCTTCAAACGCGGGATCCCGGCGCCGCTCCGGCACCGCACACCCGCAGTCTCCCTTGTTCAGGTCGGCCCCGCAGACAGGGCATAATCCCCTGCAGCCCTCATCACACAGAAAGCGGATGGGCAGGGACAGGATCAGACTGTCCCGGAGGGCCTTGTCCGGCACGATAGAAAATCCCTCGTACCGGTATTCCTCCTCGGGGTCGGCCGTGTCCTCGCGCGTCTCCCCGTCATCGCCGGACCGGAACGTCGCCTCGACATCCGCGGCGATGTCATGTACGGCAGCGCCGCCGCAGCGGTCGCAGGCCGTGTCGAGGGTGCCGGAGAGCCGGCCCTCGAGGATCAGGACTTTGTCCGATGCGCGCCGCAGCGATCCCCCGAAAAGGATCGGGTCACGGACCGGATAGCCGTCCTGCGGCAATCCCAGGCTCTTCGGATCGATCCTCAGGGTGACATCCATGGAAGATCCGGCATTCTTCAAAACCGGCTTGATGTCGATCCGCATAACCCCTCCTTAAAGACGCTACGATATTATGCCTTAAAAAAAGGGCTTTGTCAATATGATCGAAAACCCTGCCGCAGCGCGCCGGAAAGCCCGCCGAAAGCCTCCCGGAAGCCTCCCGGGAGCGCTCCGGAAAGTCCGCCGGAGGCATGCGCCTACTCCATCATCTCCAGCCAGAGGCTCTTGAGGTAGCGGGATTCGGGGTATCCTCCGAGGATCGGGTGATCGTGGTCCTGTCCGTAAAGCCCGATGATCCGGACCTGCCGGCGAAGATCGTTCGCGGCGGAAAGGACGGTCGACACGAAGGTTTCCTCCGGCACATGGAAAGAGCAGGAATGGGTGGCCAGGATCCCGCCGGGGGGCAGCAGCCGCATGGCGCTCAGGTTGATCTCCTTGTAGCCTCGCAGGGCGCCCGCGAGCGCGGACCGGCTCTTGGCGAAAGCCGGCGGATCGAGGACGATCACGTCGAAAAGCCTTTTCTCCCGGACGAACTCCCGCAGGAGGTCGAATGCATTTGCCGTGACAAAGCCGACTTGATCCAGGCCGTTCAGCGCCGCGTTCCGTCGTGCAGCTGCGACAGCCGCCTCCGAGATATCCGCAGCGAGGACTTCCTTCGCGCCGGCACGGGCGGCATGGAGCGCGAAAGCGCCGACATACGTGAAGCAGTCGAGGACGCTCCGGCCTTCCGCAAAGGGCGCGATCCTCCGGTGGTTGGCCTTCTGGTCCAGAAAATAGCCGGTTTTCTGCCCTTCCAGCAGATCGACCTCCATTCGGATCCCGTTTTCGAGAAGGATTGTTTTATGAACATCTTCTCCGGAGTACACGCGGCGGACAAGCTCCATGCATTCCTTTTCCCGTATCGGCTCGTCATTCCGCAAAAGTATGGTTTTCGGATGAACCGCATCGGCAAGTGTCCGGGCGATCAGATCCTCATACCGTGCCATGCCGAGAGCGAGAGTCTGCATCACGACGACATCCCCGAACCGGTCGGCGATCACCCCGGGCAGGAGGTCCGCCTCCCCGAAAATCAGTCTCTCGCAGTCCGTATCGTCACGGCGGAAGTAGCGGCGGTAGGACACGGCGGCCCGGACGCGGTCCGCAATCAGTCCGTCCGTGACCGGCTCGCTTCCGTGTGTCAACAGCCGCATCGTGATCATCGAAGCGGGGTTGATAAAGCCGTGCCCGATCAGCCTGCCCCGGTAATCGACCGCTTCCGCCGCATCGCCCGGCACGTACTCTCCTTCGATCCGCTCGATTTCGTTCCGGTAGATCCAGGGATGCCCGTCGAACAGTTTTTTCTGCCTTCCGTTGACCACATGCACGACCGCCATCTGCCGTTCCCCTTCCTCCGCGCCGCGAACACTCCCCGGAGGGGCTTCCACACGCTACCTGCATCATACTGCATTTTCACGGATTCTGAAAGAGAGAGGCCGGCGGTCTGTCACTTGGCGGGATCTCGTGGTAAAATGACACGTATGCGGTTTCATGCCCGCGATGCCGGTGCGAGAGCGCAGGAAGCGGGATCTGCAATAAAAGGAGGACGCCGCGATGGATTTTACGAAAATGGCGGATCTTATCGATTCACTCGGCGGCAGGGGCATCCCCGGCTGCGACTGCATCGTCCATTACCGGTACCGTGAAGTCTTCCGGCGCATGCAGGGATATTCAGACACGGAGCTTCGTGTCCCGAAGTCCGCGGAGGACATGCATTGGCTGTATTCGGCGACGAAGCCCGTCACCTGCGCGGCGGTGATGCAGCTGATCGAACGGGGCATGCTCGGTCTGGAGGATCCGGTGGCGGAGTATCTGCCGGCGTTTTCGGAGATGGCCGTGCGCGACCGCGGCAGGCTCGTCCCTGCCCGCACCCCGATCACCATCCGCAGCCTGATGTCGATGTCGTCGGGTCTCAATTATGACCTGCAGACGCCTTCGATCCGGGAGACTGTCCGTGATTCCGGCGGACACGCCGCCACGAGGCAGATCGTCGACGCGATCGCCCGGGAGCCGCTGGACTTCGAGCCCTCCACGCACTATCAGTACAGCCTTTCCCACGATGTGCTGGCCGCTGTCGTCGAAGCGGTGTCCGGGACATCGTTTTCCGCCTTTCTCCAGGAGAACATTTTCGGACCTCTCGGGATGGAGCATTCCGCGTTCCATGTCACGCCGGAGATCCGGCCCCGCCTGGCCGCCGCTTTCCTTTACGATGACCGGACGCACACATCCGCCCCGTCCCCTGACCCTTATGGCAATGCCTACGTCCTGACGGACCGGTACGAGAGCGGCGGCGCCGGGATGATCAGCACCGCGGAGGACTATATCCGGTTCGCCGACGCGATGGGCGGCGGCGGCACGGGGGCGAACGGTGCGCGGATCCTGGAGGAAAGCAGCATCGCGCGCATGCGTCAGAACGAGTTTGACGGCGTCCGGATGCGGGATTTCAGAGAAAACGCCGGCAAGCCCGGCTACGGGTATGGGCTGGGCGTGAGGACGCTGATCGATCCGGCCGCCGCGAGGAGCCCCGTCGGTGAATTCGGATGGGATGGCGCCGCCGGAAGCTATGTCATGATCGACCCGGTCAACCATGTCTCCCTGTTTTATGCCCAGCAGGTCCTTGGATGCGTTTATGCCTACGGCACGGTCCATCCGGCTCTGCGCGACTTGACTTACGAGTGTCTCGGCCTCTGATCAGGCCGGACCCTGAAAATCGGAGGATATGATGATGGCAGATCTGCTTGAAGCCCTGATGGTCATCTGTTTCGGGCTTTCATGGCCTTTTTCGATCGCCCGGTCGGTCCGTTCGCGGACCGCGAAAGGGAAAAGCTTCTTTTTCCTCGGGATGATCCTGATCGGCTACGGGGCGGGGATCGCCTCAAAATTATGCTCCGGAGACATCACCTATGTCTTCGGATTTTATGTGCTCAATTTCATCATGGTGGCCGCCGATCTGGGCCTCTACTTCAGAAATGCCGCCCTGGACCGCTCCGCCGGCACGGGCTGCGGCTGACGCACCGCCGCGGGCCCGGCGCCTGACGCTTTCGGAAAGCAGGTATTCGATCTGGCCGTTGATCGAGCGGAAATCATCCTCCGCCCAGGCTGCCAATTCTTTCCAAAGACGCGGCGAAAGGCGCAGCAGGATCTGCTTTTTCTCTTTACCGTTGCCCGTATCCATCATCCGATCCCATGATCGCCGGCCGGCCGGCCTTTTTGCGGACCCGCTCCCTCATCAGTAGATCGACCCGCTGTTGATGACCGGCTGCGCATCCCTGTTGCCGCAAAGCACGACGAGAAGGTTGCTGACCATCGCCGCCTTCCGTTCCTCGTCCAGAGTGACGACGTCGTTCTCATTGAGCCTGTTCAGCGCCATCTCCACCATGCCGACCGCACCGTCCACGATCATCTTGCGCGCGGCGATGATGGCGGACGCCTGCTGGCGCTGCAGCATCGCGGCGGCAATCTCCGGCGCGTACGCAAGGTGGGTGATCTGGGCCTCGAGGATCTCGATGCCGGCGATGTCGACGCGGGACTGGATCTCCGTCTTGAGCTTCGCGGCCACTTCCTGGCTGCTCCCCCGCAGCGTCATCTCCTCTCCCGTCTCGGCAACGTCATACGGATACTTCCGCGCGATGTTGCGCAGCGCGGAATCGCACTGGATCGAGAGGAACACCTTGTAATTGTCGACGTTGAAAACGGCCTTCGCGGTGTTGACGACGCGCCATATGACGACGATCCCGATCTCGATCGGATTGCCCAGCTCGTCGTTGATCTTCTGCTTGTTGTTGTTCAGCGTCATTGCCTTCAGAGAGACGGTCTTCTTCACCATGGCGGCTCCGGTGCCGCCCGACTGCTTGACTGCCGACGGCAAGACGTTCGGGTCTTCATTCGCCGTGCCCATTCCGACGCCGACCGCCGGATTGACGGCCGACACGAACGGATTGACGGCGAAAAAGCCTTCGCCCCTGAGAGTGCCGATATATTTGCCGAACAGCGTGAGGACCAGCGCTTCCTGGGGCTTGAGGATCTTCAGGCCCATGAAAGGGATCCAGCAAAGGCAGGAATACAGGGATCCTGCAATCAGAAGGATGACGCCGAACACCGGCATGGCGCCGCTGTCGGAAAGGATCCCCCCGGCGATCATGGCCGCGAATCCGGCCAGGACAAGTAAAATATCCACGATGAGCATCAGCATGCCGTTTCCGGCCTTGAGTGTGACTTCCTCGATCGAATGCTGTTCCATACAGCACCTCCATCATGCTATTTTTTTGATATCACTATAGTATCACTTTCCGCAAAAAAATTCAATCCCGTCGACGCATTATTGTCGCCCGGACGATTTGCATTTCCAACGCTTCATGCGTATACTTGTATTGGAGAATCCGCCGACGCTTTCACAGGGAGGTAGCTGCCATGGATCAGGTCCTTTATGGTATGAGCCTTTTCGGTTTTCTGGAGAACATCGGGACGCTGCAGATCATTCTTTTCGCGGCAGGACTGCTCCTGCTGATCTTTGAGATTTTTACACCGGGATTCGGGGTCGCCGGCGGCGCCGGACTGATCCTCATTATGGCCGGCATTTTTCTGACAGCCCGTTCGTTTGTCGATTTTCTGGTCATGTTCGTGATCCTGCTGCTTCTTGTCGCCGCGCTCCTCGCCATCCTGCTGCGCTCATCGAAAAAAGGGAAGTTGCGGAAGCTGATCCTCCGGCATTCATCCGTGCAGTCCGAGGGATACAGCGCCACCGCCGACCACAGCGAACTGCTCGGGCAGGAAGGCATCGCGGCCACGATCCTTCGGCCGGCCGGCACGGCGGACTTCGGCGGACGGAAGCAGGACGTGGTCACCGAGGGTGAGTTTATCGAGAAAGGCGCGAAGATCCGGGTGATCCGGACCGAAGGGCGCCGCATCGTGGTGGAAAAGATCTGAAGAAACACCTCGACTGCAGAGAAAGGAAAGGAGATTTATCATGGGCCCGGAAGTATTTGTCTATCTTCTCATCATCGCCGTCATCATCGTTGTCGTTTCGCTGTTTTTCAGCTTTGTCCCGGTCGGCCTCTGGATCTCGGCCGCGGCGGCCAATGTCAAGGTCGGGATCTTCAACCTGATCGGGATGCGCCTTCGCCGTGTCATCCCCACGCGCGTGGTCAATCCTCTGATCAAGGCGACGAAGGCCGGGTTGGATGTGAACATCAACCAGCTGGAAGCTCATTTTCTGGCAGGCGGCAATGTCGATAAAGTGGCCAACGCCCTGATCGCAGCGCAACGCGCGGAGATCCCCCTGGTCTTCGAGCGGGCCGCGGCCATCGACCTGGCGGGCCGCGACGTCCTCGAAGCGGTCCAGATGAGCGTCAACCCGAAGGTCATCGAAACGCCGCTGGTCGCCGCGATCGCGAAGGACGGGATCGAGCTGAAGGCCAAGGCCAGGGTGACTGTCCGCGCCAATATCGACCGGCTGGTCGGCGGCGCGGGGGAGCAGACCATTATCGCGCGTGTCGGAGAGGGCATCGTGACGACGATCGGTTCCGCGGTGACCCACAAGGATGTCCTCGAAAACCCGGACCGCATTTCCAAGACCGTATTGAGCAAGGGGCTCGACGCGGGGACCGCTTTCGAGATCCTTTCCATCGACATCGCCGACGTCGATGTCGGCCGGAATATCGGGGCCCAGCTGCAGACAGATCAGGCTGAAGCCGATAAGCGCATCGCCCAGGCCAAGGCCGAGGAGCGCAGGGCCATGGCCGTTGCGCGGGAGCAGGAGATGAAGGCCGAAGTCGTCGAAATGCGCGCCAAGGTCGTCGAAGCGGAGGCGGAAGTCCCGCAGGCGCTCGCCCAGGCGCTGCGCGAAGGCAGGCTCGGTGTCATGGACTATTACAATATGCAGAATATCATCTCCGACACCCAGATGAGAGGCTCGATTGCCGGCACCGGCAAACCCGAAGCGACTGCAGGGGAAGTGAAATGACGCCCGGGGTGCGAAAGGGCGGTGAGTCGCCGTGAGCCGTCTGACCGACCAGATCCATGAAATGCTTCAGATCCTCGAGACCGTCGATCCGCAGGCCGCGCGGCAGATCCGGTCTTTCACCGGGCAGCCGGCCGTTGCGCCGGCCTCTCCGGCAAAGGCCGCTCCGGCTGCTGCCTCCGCGTCATCCTCCGCGCCATCTCCCGCGGCGGCCCCTTCACCGGCGGCTGCTGCCACGCCCTATGCCGCACCGCCGCCCGCCGCCCGATCCGGCGGGCAGACCGCAGCCGATCAACTCGCATCGTTGCTGCAGGAGCGAAGCATTCCGGCGCAGGGGATCATCCTGTCCGAAATCTTCGGAAAACCGCTCGCCAGGCGACGCGGAAACCGGAACGCATAAGTTGCTGCTGACAGAGGAAAAGATAAAAAAATCCGGACCGTGCTGCCTGGCGGCGCGACGATCCGGATCGCATCGTTCTGGTGGAAACAGCAGGGATCGAACCTGTGACCTCTCGCGTGTGAAGCGAACGCTCTAACCAGCTGAGCTATGTTTCCGCACCACCTGATGCCTGTCCATTATACCAAAACAAGTTTCACTTGACCAGTATCAATCGCGAATAAGCCGGCCGAATCGACCGGACAGGTACTCCCTGCCGCGCCGCGCCATGTCCATGTCCGTCACGCCCGGCTGGGCCTCGTCATGTTCGACGACCAGGCATTCCGTGCCGGCCGGCGTGCAGGCCTGAAGCACCGCCGGGATGTCCATCCTGCCCGTCCCGAGGACCCGGAATTCGAACGCCGCCCCGTCCGAGGCATAATCCTTGAGGTGGATCAGCGGCACGCGTCCGGCGTACCGGGCAATATAGGCGGCCGGATCCTGTCCGGCATGATCCGCCCAGCAAGTGTCAAGCTCGAGCTGCAGGAGATCGGGCGGGACGCTGGCGTACAGCATATCCAGCAGATATTCCCCGCCGATCCGGGCAAACTCGAAATCGTGGTTGTGGTACAGGAGGCGAATGCCTCCCTCTCTCAGGATGCTTCCGATCCGCGAAATCTCCGCGGCAAGCCGAGCGAGCTCCTCGGGATCCCGCAGGCGGGCCGGGTCGACGCCCGGGATCACGGCAAAATCGGCGCCGATCGTCCGGAGAAAGGACAGGCGCTCCCGCGGATCCGCGAGAAGCTCGTCCATTCCCAGGTGCGCCGATACGCAGCGAAGCCCGTTCGCGTCCAGAACCGCGCGGACCTGCTCCGCGCTGCGGCCGAAAAAGCCCGCGAATTCGACATGGCGGTACCCCATCTCCGCGATTTCCGCCAATGTCCGTTCCATGCCGGCCGCCATATCCCTCCGCACCGAATACAGCTGGACCGCAACCTTCATCCCATCCCTTTTTACATCCATGTCACACCTCCTGTTTCCCGGCTGCACGCCGGCCTGAACATCTCCCTGCGGCCCGGCCTTACCGGACCGCGTGCCTGTAATAATCGGTCTCAAGAATCCTGGCGGAATAATGGAACTTTTTGCCGACCGCATCCAGAATGCCATCCACATACCCTTCGCCGGGCTCCCCGGCGCCGGCCGCCGGCGTGAATGCCTTCGTCAGCGCATTGTACCGGCCTTTATCGGAGATGAAGCTCCTGTTGCAGAAAATGACCAGCGGCGGCGTATCGGAAAATGCGTCGGTGCCCATGAGCAGGCGCGAATCATACTCGACACCGAGCAGATTGCTGAGAGTCGGCAGGATGTCCAAACTCGACACAGGCCGGTCGATCGTTTCCGGCTGCATCCCTTTCGCGTAGAGGATCCATGTGCTTTTATACAGCTCAAAATTGCTCTCGACCGCATGGCCCGCGAGGTTGTCGATCTCTTCCTTCCGGAGTCCGTAGGGGTAATGGTCGGCGCTGATCGCGATCAGGGTGCGTTCCGCGACCCCCGCTTTGTCGAGCGCGTCGAGCAGGTACTCCATCGCACGGTCGAATTCGATCTGTGTCGCCAGATAGGCTCTGGCATGCTCGACAAACGGCAGGCTGTCCACCAGGGCTTTGTTCTTGACCGCCATCTGATTGCCGAAGAAATTGTAGCTCAGGTGCCCGCTGACCGTCATGTAGTACGTGTGGAACGGCTGGCTGCCGATATACTCGGGGATCGTGGCCTGCATCATCTCCAGGTCCGACCGCGGCCATTGCTTCGTCAGCTTCAGCCCGTTCCCGATCCCCTTGTAGACGTTGTAGCCGAGATTCGGATGGGATTTGTCCCGCCCGTAGTAATCGTAATAATGGTCGTGGTAGGCATAGGTCGCATAGCCCAGGACGCTCAGCCGGCTGCCCATGGCGAACGGCATGAAATCATCCGCGGACAGCAGCATGCTCCATACGCCGCTCTTCGGGATCAGCCCGGTCATCGCGACATACTCGCCGTCCGACGTGCTGACGCCCCAGAGCGGGTTGTAGAATTCCGTGAAACGGAAGCCTGACACTGCCATGTGATACAGCGTCGGCGTCAGATCCCTGTCGACGGCATAGCTCGAGAAGCTCTCGGCAGTGATCAGGATCAGATTGTACCCCTTGAACATACCGGTGTGGCTGTTCTTGCGGGTCGGGACGGCCGAGGCGAAATACGTGTCCATCGCCCGCAGCCCTTCGTCGTTGTCCGAAGCGGCAAGCGCAGCAAAATCAATGTCCATGATATTGTATTCATCCTGCGCGTCGGGCGATGCCGAAGGGGACGGATCCTGCCCGGATGAAGCAGACAGGGATGATCCGGTCCCTAAGGACTCGGACGCCGATCCGCCGCCGCCGGACACCGGCAGCTCTTCCTCCGTCTCCATCCCGAAGACGCTCCGCTGCAGATCCAGCCGCATGGTGGTCAGAAGGCCGAAGTCCATGACGGAATAGACCGGGTAGGAATTCCGGTAGTAAAGATCGTAAGGCGAATTGGTATCCCGGCTGCCGAAGCGGATCGGAAGGAGGGCCGCAGCGAAAAGGAGCGCCGCGCACAGGGCAAAGCCAAGGCATGCACGCGGCCGGGAAGGCTGGCCTGGCCGGAATCGCCGGGGAAGGAAAAAATAGCCGGCAAACGGGAGAGCCATAAGCAGCAGCCAGGGGACATTGCATCCCATGACATACAGGATGTCCAGATAGAACTGCGCGACCTGCCCGCCCTTCGCTGCCGAATAAAGCGAGTAGAAGGTCTGGAAAATTTCGAAATAGATGAACTGGGAAATGAAGACTGCCGTGAGAAATCCCAGGAAGGCCGCCGTCAGGGCATTGCGCAGCCTGCCCCCCGAAAGCGCGATGAGCGCGGACGCGCCGAGGCCGAGCGTCAGGGAAAAAAGGATCCCGGAGAACCAACCCGTGCCGGCGGGGATATCCCGCACCTGGAGCCGCAGGACCGTCTCCAGGAAAACGATGCTCAGGCACACATAGAAGGGGATCAGAAGACCCCCGGCGGAATGCAGCCACTTCTTCCCGATGGGCGGAATCCTCCTGCGCATTGTTCACCTGCCGATATCCGATTATACTGTATTTTCGCCCCGAAATCCACCGCCTTCCCTCCGCCGGAAAAGCCGGCGCCGGCAGTGCCGGGATCGCCGGAGAAGAGCAGCGCGGGATGGACGGCGGGCCGGCCGTGCGGTATAATGAACAGACTGTATGGATGCCGGATGGCGTCGGGCGGATCGGCCCGAAGACAGAAAGTGCGGGGGAAATGCCGAAGATCATCGTGGTTTGCCTGAGCCCTGCGATCGACAGGAATTATAAGCTTTTCAGCATGACGCCGGGCCAGCTGCACCGGTGCGCGAATCCCGTCATCAGCGCGGGAGGCAAGGGTGTCAATGTCGCGCGGGTGCTGTCCATGCTCGGCGCGGAAGTAACGCTGACCGGTTTTTTTGCCGGAAGCGGCGGGCGGTTCATTCTGGATGACATCCGCTCGCACGGCGTTGAGACGGTCCCCGTCATGATCGGCGGCGAGACCCGCAGCTCGATCAATATCCTCGAGACCGGAGACGGAAAGGAGACCGAGATCCTGGAAGCCGGCCCTTGCGCGGGCAGCGGGGATTTCGAGCGGCTCATGGCCGTATCGGCGGATCTTTTTGACGGAGCGGGGCCGGATGCATGGGCCGTCTTCTCAGGAGGCATCCCCGAAGGCCTGCCCGGGGATGCCTACGAGACGCTCATCCGGCTGGCGAAGTCGCACGGCGTGCAGAGCATCCTCGACACATCATCGGAAGCCCTGTCGTACGGCGTCCGCGCCTGCCCCTACATGATCAAGCCCAACCTGCGCGAGTTTTCCGCGATCACCGGATACGCGGACCGCATCGGTACCGCCGTGACAGTCTCCGACCTCTCGGCGATCCGCGAGAGCGCCCTTCCCCTCGGCATCCCGGTCGTCGCGGTGACATTGTCCTCCCGGGGCGCGGCTGTCGTGACTGAGGACTCCGTGCTCTACGCGCATCCGCTCCCCGTGATCCCCGTCAATACGATCGGCTCCGGGGACAGCTTTACAGCCGGGTTCACCGATGAATTGCTGCGGGGCGGGTCCCTGCGCGGCGCGCTGTCGCTGGCAGTCGCCTGCGCGTCCTCCAACGCCCTGTTCGAGAGGGTCGGCATCATCGATCCCGCGCAGGCGGCGGTGCTGCGAAGCCAGGTCGTGATCGAAGAATACGGGCAGGCAGGCGAAAGCGCCGGCCGGCTTTCGAAGCAGGAGAGGTAAGAGCCATGGCAAATGAGAGCAAGAGAAAAGCCCGGAAGATCCGGACCGTATGCGTTCTTTTCGGAGGCGTTTCCACGGAGCACATCATCTCCCTGCGCTCCGCCTATAATGTCGTGCAGTCCCTGCGGAAAGCCGGCTTCCGCGTGATCCCCGTCGGGATCACCACGGGGGGGAAATGGGTGCGTTTCGAGGGCGATGATTCCCGGATCCTCGACGGGACATGGGACGAGCCGGCCTGTGCTTCGGCGGCCGCCCGTCCGGCTGCCGGGCCGTCGCTGCGCGATTTCGTCATCGGCGCGGCGGGCGCCGTGCCGGATGTGATTTTCCCCGTGATCCACGGCATCAACTGCGAGGATGGCACGGTCCAGGGCGTGCTGGAGCTGTCGGGCATCCCGTATGTCGGGTGCCACGTGCTGGCTTCGGCAGCCGGCATGGACAAGATCCACTCCAAGCGGATCTTCAAAGCCGCCGGGATCCCCCAGTGCCGTTTCATCGCGGTATCGCGCGACGAGATCCGGGACGGCATCGGCACCGTCGCGGGCAGGGTCGCGCGCCGGATCGGCTTCCCCTGCTTCCTCAAGCCGAACAACGGCGGCTCGTCCGTCGGTACCCGGCGGGTCGACACGGCTGCGGACCTGCGGGATGCTCTGCTCGAGACATCCGTGTATGATTACTGGACCGTGGTCGAGGAGTTCATTCCGGCGCGGGAGATCGAAGCCGCCGTGATCGGCAATGATTCGCCGAAAGTAGCCATGCCCGGGGAGATCCTCACGGCGGCGGATGTCCCCTATTATGATTACGACACCAAGTATTTCAAAGCGGGAGGCTCCAGCGTGCGCATCCCCGCAGATCTTTCCCCGGCGGACACGGCGCGGATCCGGCGCTATGCGAAAAAGGCCTATCGCGCGCTCGGCTGCTCGGGCCTTGCGCGGGTCGATTTTTTCATCGACAGGCGCGACGGAAGGATCCTGATCAACGAGATCAACACGCTGCCGGGGTTCACGCCCATCAGCCTGTTCCCGAAAGCGTGGGAAATGTCAGGCCTTCCGCCCGAAAAGCTCGTCGTGAAGCTTTGCCGCTACGCCGTGTCCTATCAGGACAGCCGGAGCAGACGGGAGGTTCTGTGATGCGCGCCGAACCGACCCATGCGCCCGGCCCGTCGGACCCCATCGGGATTTTCGATTCCGGTCTCGGAGGACTCACGGTCCAGAAAGAGCTGATGCTCCAGCTGCCGGGCGAGAACACGGTCTATTTCGGGGACAGCGGGCGCGCCCCGTACGGGACGAAGTCCGAAGACACGATCCTTCATTTCGCGAAGCAGGACAGCCGTTTCCTGATATCGCAGGGAGTCAAGATGATCGTGATCGCCTGCAATACGGCCAGTTCCTGGGCATACGATGCTCTCGCGGCGGACATCGACCTGCCGGTCGTCGAGGTCATCCGGCCCGGAGCCGCCGCTGCGGTCCGTGCCACGCGAAGCGGACGGATCGGCGTGATCGGCACGTCCGCCACGATGTCCAGCAATGTGTATTACAACGCGATCCATGACGCGGCAGCCCGCGAGTTCCCGGGGATGGTCCCCGAGGTCACGCAGCAGCCCTGCCCTCTGTTCGTCGGCCTCGCGGAAGAGGGCTGGTGGGACAATGATGTCGCCGTCCGGACCGCGGAGATCTACCTGCAGCCCCTGATCGACAGGGGCATCGACACGCTCGTGCTCGGCTGCACGCATTACCCCCTGCTCCAGGAGACGATTTCCCGGGTCATGGGCGGCAGCGTGCACCTGATCAATTCGGCAAGCGAAGTGGCCCGGTCGGTGGCCGATGTCCTCCGCCGGGAGGGGATCGGGAACAAGGAGCCGCCCGGGCAGGAGCGTCGCCGGCTGTATTTCACCAGCGACAGCGTCGGAAAATTCCGGTCGCTCGGAAGCGCCTTTCTCCGCATGCCGATCGATTCGGCGGTCAAGGTCGATATCGAAAAATACTAAAGCCCCGCCGCGTTCTGCGGCTTTACCCGGTGATTTCCCTGTAAAAACTCGTGCCGGCGATGCCGCCCGGCACCCCGAAATGGTCCAGTACCGTGGCGGCCAGATCGGCGAAGCTGCTCCGCGTGCCGAGCCCGATCGGCCGGACACCGCTTCCGGAGACCAGCACGGGGACATATTCGCGCGTATGGTCGGTACCCGGTGCGGAAGGGTCGCACCCGTGGTCCGCGGTGATCAGCAGCATGTCGCCGTCCCGCAGGCCGGCCCGGATGTCCGGCAGCGCGGCATCAAAAGCGGCCATGGCTTTCGCGTAGCCGTCCGCGTCATTGCGGTGTCCGTACAGCATGTCGAAATCGACCAGGTTCAGAAAGCAAAGCCCTTCAAAATCCTGCCGGAGGACCTCCAGGATGGCCGCCGTCCCCTCGCCGTTGTTGCCGGACGGGATCGCCCGGGTGATCCCACGGCCCGCGAAAATGTCGTTGATCTTGCCGATGGCGATGACCTGGCGTCCGCTCCGGCTTAGAATGTCCAGCATCGTGTCCGACGGCGGCTCGAGCGAGAAATCGTGCCGCCGTTCCGTCCGCCGGAACTGCCCCGGCACGCCCGTGAACGGCCTCGCGATGACTCTTCCGACCCCGTGCTCCCCGCGCAGGATCCCGCGCGCCACCCGGCAGTAATCATACAGCAGGTCGGGCGGGATGATCTCTTCGTGCGCGGCGATCTGGAAAACGCTGTCAGCGGAGGTGTAGACGATCAGGGCTTTGGTCGCGAGATGCTCCTCGCCGTAATCCCGGATCACGTCGGTGCCGGAATAGGGTCTGTTGCAAAGAACCCCGTGTCCGGTCTTTGCCTTGAATTCCCGGATGATGTCAGGCGGAAACCCGTCCGGATACACCGGCATGGGCTTTTCGGAGAGGATCCCCGCCAATTCCCAGTGGCCGGTCGTCGTGTCCTTCCCTTTCGATTTTTCCGCCATCCGGCCGAAGGCGCCTTCCGGCGCACCGCCCGGATCGGAACCGGGGAACAGGTCCGAAACGCCGTCGATGGCGAAAAGGCCCGCGCGAGCGAGGTTCGGGACATGGAAAAGCGGCGAAAGAGAAATGCCTCTCAGGGTATTGCAGCCGCGATCCCCGTACGCCGCCGCGTCGGGCAGTTCGCCGATGCCGAAGCTGTCCAGCACGATAAGAAAAACACGTTTGGACATAAAATGCCTCCTGACGGGGAGGAAATCGCCGCCTTACTTCTTACGCAGAAGGAAAAGGACCGCCAGGATCGCGACGGCCGCGGCGGCAAACAGGATGATCGGCCAGGTGGCTCCCGTGTCGCCGGTAAGAGGCGAAAGATCGTTCATCATGCGAACCATTCCATTCATACCAATGCCCCCCTTGTGCTTAGGATACTACTGTGCCCGGAGTTTATCAATATCCCGGGCGCCGTCCGCGGATCTGCCGCGGAGCAGGGATCTCTCCGAGCTGCGCAGCATCGCCCTGCCGATGAAAATGAAAAGGCCGGCGCACATGAAATAGTCGCCGATGCTCAGCATCTGCGGGAACGTAAAAGGATTCTTGACGACGAAAATGTCCGCGAAAATCATCAGCCGGGTGGATCCGGTCTCCAGGACATGGTTCATGTCGATGATGCCGCCGGTTATGCGCTCCATGGGGTAGCCGGCGTTGATAAGACCTGAAGCCGAGACCGGCATGAATCCGCCGTTTGCGGCGACGGCGGCAAAATTCATGACGACACCTTCGAACACGATGAACATCGGCCAGTCCGTAAGGTTGGCCGCCACGCCCGCGATCAGGTAGATGTACGAGGCGATGAAAAAGACCGCGGCAACGGTCATCTGGCCAATCCCGCGGTCCCGAAGGAACGGGAGTCCGAACACGGCGGGATAGTACCGGGACACAAGCCAGGGGATGTACCGCAGGATGAGGCCCGCGAAGATAAACCCGGGCCAGCGGATCCTGACATCCAGCAGATTCCGGATGCTGCCTCCGAAAATCAGCCCCGCGGCCAGAGCCAGGATCAGCGCTTCAAGAAGCATCCCTGTCAAACACCTCCGGCTTCGTCTTGACCAAAGTAATGAAGTGCATGGCCAGCTGAGGGTTGAACTGGGTCCCGGCGTTCGCGGTGATTTCGTTCTGGGCCTCCGCATAGGATAAGGGCGTCCTGTAGGAGCGGTTGGAGGTGATTGCGTCATAGACATCGGCCAGAGCAAGGATCGCGGCTTCGGTGCAGATCTCTTCGCCGCGGAGACCCTTGGGGTATCCCTTTCCGTCGTACCGCTCATGATGCTGCCGGACGATGGTGGAGACATCTTTCAGAAAATGGACGTTCTGCAGGATGTCCGCGCCGATGCCCGGATGCAGCTTGATCTGTTCATACTCGATCCGGTCCAGGCGCGTTTCCTTCTTGATGATGTTGTCACTGATCCCGATCTTGCCGATGTCATGCAGGATCGCGGCCATCCGGATGTTCTCGACCCGCTGTTCGCTGAGGCCGATGAATTTGGCCATCTCGACGGCATAGGTCTCCACGCGCGACGAATGCTCGCCGGTGTATACGTCCTTGGCCTCCGTGAACTTGTTGAACGCCATGATCGTCTCGACATAGGTCTCGCGGAGGTCCGTGTATTGCTTGAAGGAAAAGCGCGCCAGAAGCAGCGGGCCCAAGAACAGAAGCACGGCACCGATACCGTAGCTGTCGTACGCGAGGAAAAGGATCACACCCATCATGCCGACAAAAATCAGGTTGAACAGCAGGCCGCGCATGTTCCCGATCCAGGTGCGGAAAAAGTGCTCACCCTTCAGCAGGGAGAAAAAGGCCGACATGATCAGGCTGTTCAGGATCGTGTAAAAGACGACGACCTGGACCGCGAGAAGGACGTTGAAATCGCCGGCCTTGCCTCCGAGGAGCGTGTACGTCATGCCCGCGACGCCGATCGAAAGGATGCCCTGTGCGGTGTTGAAGAAGGTCTTGTACGGGCTGGTGTTCAGAAGATGGGCGATCTTGCCCTTGTTGCCGGTGCTGACGGTCCGGAACAGGAAGCTGCAGCCCGTCACGATCGTCGCGGGCAGCGGGCCGAGAGACAGGAGCGTGGCCAGCGAGACCGCGAGGCCCACGGAGAGCCCCATCCCGCTCGGAAGCTTCAGTACCAGGGATTCGGTCAAAACGGCGAGGATCGCCCAGAAAACCATGTCGAACCACACGATCTCCTGGTCCTTGTGCTGGAGAAACATAAGGGCCATCACCGCAGCCGCGCAGCCGATGATGAAGAATATATACAATTTAACTTTCATCGGCAAATTCATGGAAACCCCCGATACGAAGCTTTGTCTTTTTGTTATTAGTCCGGTCAGCCTTTAGCCTGTCAAATCAATACCAGGAAAGATTTGCGCCTGCTGCGAGAACGATAGCTGCCAGAGCCGCGACTGCATAGATGATCTTTTTCATCGAATATAGCCCTCCTTGCCGGAAAACTATGCCCCCTTCGCTACAAACGGACATGCTATATTCGCTACGCTGAAAACATCTCTTTATGTGTTCGGCTGAACCGGACTAATCATTGATATACCGTTCGACGAGCGGATTGATCGCATCGAGAACGGCGCGGGCCACACAGTCAAAATTGTCGTGGCCGAGGATGGCGCAGCCGCAGAACTCCACGCCGCGCTCTTCTGTGTAGGCTGTCATGGCGACGGCGATCATGCGGATGTTCGTCAGGTCGATCACCTTGACATCGTCCAGAGAAAGGATCCCGTCCTCCCCCAGAAATTTCTCCACGGCCAGCAGGGCGGCCTCCCCGGTCTTCCTGAGGCAGAGGGCCGCGTTGTTCATGCCGGAACATTCGCCCGCAAATTCCTCGCCGTCTTTCTCGAGAACGATCTTCACGTGGTATTTGGACTGCATCGAATACCGCTCGATCGCCTTGATCCTGAGTTTTCTCTCCGGCTGCGCCCGGACCGCCCCGCGGACCTGGGCGATGCTGATCTTCTTGTAATCCAGCTCGACGCCGTATACGGCAGCCAGGATCGACTGTACGTCGCGGGAGATCTGCTTGGCTCCCCGCGAGTCATCGGCAACCACATGCACTTCCCGGATCTGCTGAGCATCGTCGGTCGTGATCTTGCAATTGAGCACACCCTTCAGGTTCCGGATCAATTCTTCGTTTTCCTTCAAGTCCATGGGTCACCTCGCGTCGATGCTCAATGCAGCCGATAGATCCCCTCATCGTAATCGATTAAATTATACGTTATTCCGTTCCAAGACTCAAAGTACATTCTGTTACATTTTTCTAACAGTTCGTTTATCGGATGTTTAACGAATGAAGTCTGACACGGCGCCGGTCCGCGGGCCGCTATACGCCGTTCACACGGCCGTGAGGAGCCCGAAATGGGCGGGGGCGTGGAAATCCGGCGCCGGGAGCCCGACGGGGTTCCAGCAGCCGTAGTGGGGATGGATGGTTTCGTCTCCGCATTTGTAGAAGTTGCCCCTGAAATCCCGGGCAGCCGCGTCAAATCCGTACGCCGAAAGAAAGCCGAAAGGGATCTCCCAGCGGAGCGTCCAGGAGCATCCATCGGCCTGGCTCCGGATCGAAAAGATCGAAGGGTCCGCCGCGATCCTGCGCCGCCCGCCCCGGTCCGGACCGAATCCCAGCAGCAGCGTTCCGAGCGGGTTCAGTTCAAAATTGAAATATCCGGCCTGATCCCGGTCCGGCTGCAGAAAGAATTCCATGCAGCTGTCCCGGAACACATCGTCATTCATCCGGACCGCCCTTGCCAACAGCGGCTGCTCATCGGTCCACATGCGTACGGCAAACCCGCCGCGGAACCGGACAAGCCTGGCCGAGGCATTCGGACGGTAATCTGCCGGTCCCTGCCAGGGATAGCAGTCGATCCGAAGCTCCGGAACGCTTTCCCATGCCGGGTCATCGATCGGGAGACTCTCCCGGTCCATCGACAGGATACCGTATCGCTTAGTCACCCGCTTAGTCACCCGTTTTGTCCTCCGCTCTTCCTCGCCGATGCGCTTCCGCACGCCGGCATTCAGGCGAAGTCCCGCGCCGCGGGGCCGATCTGGCGGAGAAAGGATCCGGGGCTGTCTTCCCCGCTGCGGTTCTTGATGGGAGCAAATTCCGCCGCCCGGTCGACACGCAGGACGCCGATATCCTCCGCCGCAGCGAACGAATCGAAGATAAATGTCTCGAACTTTATCGCGTTCGGAGTTTCAGGCACGACGGCCTGTCCCCCGGGTGTGTCGAAAGGGACTTTCTTCCGCGCGGCATGGTAAGGCAGAGGCGTTCCCGCCAGCTGCCTGAGGAGCGCCGTGTCATAGACATACGCCACGATCCCGCCGTCGCCGAACAGCAGATCCCCGTTCTCATCCGTCATCATCGCCTGCTCCCGGGAAATTTCGGTGTATTCGACATAATACGGCCGTCCGTTCTTCCGGCAGAAGACCCCTGTCTTTTCGTCGTAGCTTCTCTTGCGGACCGATTTGCTCACAAGCGGTTTTCCGGACAATACGGAGAAACCCGCGAATACGGGATCCGCGATCCGCACGAGCGCATTATCGATCCCGCAGATGAAGACCTTTTCGATGCCGAGCCGTTCGATCCGGTCCAGGTTGCCCGAGGAGGCAAGCGACGAAAAGACGCCGCCGTTTCCGTTGGCGCTCCGGACGATCCGGTGTCCCTTGACAAGCAGCTTTCCTTCCAGGTCGACCGCCGGCACCATGTCCTGCGGGAAAAACCATACGCTGCTACGATCATACCCGAAATAGTCATGCTCCTCGAAAAACCGCACGGTGGCACCGTGGTTTTCTTCGCTCGTCATGATCATCCACGGGATCACGGTGCCGCATACCTCTCCGATCCTGCGCAGCCTGCCGCACAGGACCTCGAAAAGGGATTTCGGCGGATCAACGGGCAGCAGGAACGTCCCCTTCGGGCCGTCATGCCCCAGCCGTGTCCCCTGGCCGCCCGCCATCGTGACGACACCCAGCCGGCCGGACGCGATCAGGCTGCGCCCCGCGCGGTCGAACTCATCCTTTTCCTTATCGCCCAGGCCGGCAAGGACCGTGCTGCGGACTGGAGTGAGACCGGGATCCTCCGGAGTCTCCACGATATCCGACACCGACCGGAAAATCGTCCGCACTTCCCTGAGGTCGATCGCAAGGATCTCCCGCGCAAGACGGTCCGACCGCTCGGCATGCACCGGCTCAAGATAACGGACCAGGTGCTCCTGCCCGTTCTTCCTGCAATAATCGATCGCCTGCTTCACTTTTTCCGACATCGCCCGTCTCCTCCGTCAGCCTGCTGCGGCGCCCGCCGCCCTTTTATCCAATCACCGTCATCCTGAGGATCCGCTGATCCTGCACCGGCCGGTCGCCGTGCCCGGTCGCTGCGAGTGCGATCTCATCCACCGTGTCCATCCCCTCGACGACCCTGCCGAACGCCGCATACTGTCCATCAAGATGCGGGGCATCCGCGTGCATGATGAAGAACTGCGAACCGGCCGAATCCGGGTCCTGAGACCGGGCCATCGACACGACGCCACGGGTATGCCGGAGCTCGTTGCGGACCCCGTTGGCTGCGAATTCCCCCTTGATCGAATAGCCCGGGCCGCCGGTTCCCCTGCCCTGCGGACAGCCGCCCTGGATCATGAAACCCCGGATGACCCGGTGAAAGATCAGTCCGTCATAAAAGCCCTTATTGACAAGGTCGATGAAATTCTGCACCGTGACAGGCGCATGCTCCGGATAAAGCTCCAGCTTGATGTTTTTCCCGTTTTCCATTTCGATCAGAATCATGTCATTTCCCTTTCCCGTGTCCGCGGATGCATGCGGACCGTCCGCTCATTTCGTGAAAATATCCATATCGTAAAAGACTTCCTCAAGGTACAGACCGTGCGCCGGAAGTGTTTTTCCGGCCATTTTCCGGTCGCGCGACGCGATGATCGCGCTGATGTCCTCCGGGCGGACCGCGCCGGTGCCTGCCGCATACAGCGTGCCGGCGATGATTCGGACCATGTTGTATAAAAACCCGTCGCCGTGGATCACGAGGTCGGTCTCCGGACCTGCCGTCTCGACCCGCAGCGAATGGATCGTCCGGACCGTCGACCGGACTTCGCCGCCGCTCGCCATGAACGCCTTGAAATCATGGGTGCCCTCGAACGCCCCGGCCGCCCGCGCGGCCGCGCCGGCATCAACAGGGCGCGTGACATGGCAGACCCGGCTTCGGTCGAGCGCCGGCCTGACGGGACCGTACAGGATCCGGTAGCGGTAGCGCTTGCCGACCGCGCTGAAACGCGCATGGAAATCCGCCGGGACATCGGCGGCCATTCGGATCGAAATGTCGGGAGGAAGGAAGCTGTTCAGCGCAAGAGGGATCTTGTCCGCCGGGATGCGGGTCGCGGACATGAAATTGGACACATGACCTGTCGCGTGCACCCCGGTGTCCGTCCGGCTGCAGCCGTACAGCTTCACGTCATCCCCCGTGCAGCGGCGGATGGCCTTCCGGATCTCGTCCTGAACGTTGCGCAGGCCCTTCTGGCTTTGCCAGCCGTGGAAACCGGTGCCGTCATATTCGGTCAGCAGCGCGATATTTCTCATGAAGATCCGTAGCCTCCCCGATCCTCCCGCTCCCGCGGACGCAAGTCAGCGATACTCGAACAGAAAAACGGCGGCAAGCACAAGCCCCACGGCCGCGGAAGCCGCATAGTCGATCCTGCCGGTCCGCATGACATTGAGCTTGGTCCTCCCCTCGGCGCCGTTGTAGCAGCGCGCCTCCATCGCGACGGCAAGCTCCTCGGCTCGCCGGAAGCAGCTGACGAACAGAGGGACAAGGATCGAAACCAGGCCCTTTGCGCGAGCGGCCATGCCACCCGTATCGTACTGGGCTCCGCGGGAGGATTGTGCCTTCATGATCTTGTCGGTCTCCTCCATGAGGTTCGGCACGAACCGGAGCGCGATCGACATCATCATGGAGATCTCATGGGCCGGGAATCCGATCTTCTGCAGCGGGCTCATGATGCTCTCCATCGCGTCGGCCACGCTGAGCGGAGTCGTCGTGAGGGTAAGGAACACCGAGCTCGTAATGATCAGAAGCGACAGGCGCGCCGCCATGCGGATCCCGGCGTACAGGCCCTCGTATGTCATGGTAAGCCTCCCGGCCGACACGATCGGCGTGCCCTGGTAGGAAAAGAGGTTCAGGACAAACGCAAAGCCCACGATGAACAGGATCGGTTTCAGAGAAAGGAAAATCTGCCGGATCGGGATCCGGGTCATCACGATCGCGGCGGCGATGAATCCTCCGTAGATCAGAAAGGGAACGGGGCGATTCAGGAGAAACAGCGCGATCATGAGCGCCAGCGAAAGGAAAAACTTGACGCGGGCGTCCAGACGGTGGATCACCGAATTGCCGGGGTAGTACCTGCCGAGCGTGATGTCTTTCATCCGGCAACGCCCCCTCCGGCGCCGAGCGCCGCTTCCAGGATATCCCTCGAGCAGCCTTCCGCCGTGAAATGCATCTGCTGCAGGCCGGGATATATTTTCTTCATCTCGCGCATGAAAACGGAAATGACGGGATACGATATGCCGAACCCCTCGACATCTCCGGATCCGGCGAAAAGCGTCCGAGGCGATGCGCAGGTCCTCATCTTGCCTTCCTGCAGGACCAGAACGCGGTCGGCCATCCTCGCGATGTCATCCATGTTGTGCGATACGAGGATCACGGTCTTGCCGGAGGCTGAAAGGTCCTTCACAAACGTCAGGATCTCCTCGCGTCCCTCGGGGTCGAGCCCCGCAGCCGGCTCGTCAAGAATGAGAATGTCCGGCTTCATCGCAAGGATGCCTGCGATGGCGACCCTCCGCTTCTGCCCGCCCGACAGCTCGAACGGCGATTTCGACCGAAAATCCTCGCCGAGCCCCACGATGTCCAGCGCGTTTTCCACCGCTTCCCGGGTCTCTTCCGCGCTCATGCCCAGGCACTTCGGACCGAACGCCACGTCCCGGAACACCGTTTCCTCAAACAGCTGGTGCTCGGGATACTGGAACAGGAGTCCCGCTCTCTTGCGGATCTCTTTGATGCCTTCCTTGCGGGAAGTGTCGAAACCCATCACGACGACCTTGCCCTTCTGGGGGCGGAGCAGTCCGTTGAAATGCTGCACGAGCGTTGACTTGCCGGAACCGGTATGACCGACGATGCCGAACAATTCGCCCTGCCGGATCGAAAAAGTGATGTCCTTCAGCGCGTCATTGGAAAAAACGGTCTCGCGGGCATATGTATAGCTGAGCGAATCGACCGACAGGACGTCGCCGTCCGATCGGTCCTCCTGCCGGCAGCCGCTTTCCGGGATCCCCACGGGCTCGCCGCCCGATGCTTCCCCGCTGCCCGCGTCCGTTCCGGCAGCCAGAGCATGTCCGTTCCCGGTATAATCATCGCACATGCGCCGGATCTCCTCGCGCGCTCCCTGCGGGGTGAAAGCGGCTCCGCGGATGCGCTCCACTCCGGTCAGACGGGAAATGATCTGCGCGATCTCGATATGGACCGGCACGTCGAGGCCCTGGGAACGAAGGAACGTCGCTTCCTCGAAGAGGTCCGAAGGAGCCCCTTCCCCTACGATCCGTCCGTCCGACATGACATAGACATAGTCGGCAAGGATCGCCTCCTCCATATCGTGGGTGATGTTGATGATCGTCAGGCCGCGTTCGCGTACAAGTCCCGTGATCAGGTCCATGAAATCCCTGCGGGCGGAAGGATCCAGCATGGATGTCGCCTCATCCAGGATAAAGCATTCGGGATCCATCGCCAGAATGCCGGCGATGGCAAGCTTCTGCTTCTGTCCGCCGGACAGAAGATGGGGGGCGGTCCGTCGCTTTTCCGAAAGGCCGACGGCTGCAAGCGCCCTGTCGATCGCCTCGATCATCGCCTCCCGCGGCATCCCGAGGTTTTCGGGACCGAATGCCACATCCTCCTCGACTGTCGTACCGATGATCTGGTTGTCCGGGTTCTGGAAAACGATCCCGCACTTCCTGCGGATCTCGATCGAATTCCTGCCGCCGTCATGGACCAGCCCGTCCACCGTGACCGACCCGGATGCCGGCAGCTCAAGACCATTGATCAGCCGGGCCAGCGTAGACTTTCCGGAGCCGTTCCTGCCCAGGATGGCCACATGCGAACCCCGCCCGATCGACAAGGTGACATTGTCAACAGCGACCAGTGATTCGAGGCCGTTGATTTTGTACTCAAAACTGACATTTTCCAATTCGATGAACGAGGGCATAGTTCCTTCCCGCTGATCGGTAAATAGCAAAAAGGGACGAGTCACCCCGTCCCCCTTCTCCGAAACGATATTCTCAGATCAGTTCAAGCAATGCCATCTCGGATGCGTCGCTCTGGCGCGAGCCGAGCTTGTGGATCCGGCAGTATCCTCCCGTGCGCCCGACATACTTCGGGGCTACGTCCGCAAAAAGATGGTTGACGGGGTTGACCGCATCCCCTTTCGCAGTGTGCCCTTTGACGAGCCACTTGATCATTTCTCTGCGGGCGGCAAGCCTGGACGGATCGTCCACCTGGACCATCTCCTCCGACTCGACACGCTCGACGACATCGTATTTTTTGCCGTTCCTGGATGTCTTGGAAACCAGGACTTTCCGACCCTTCGAATCCTTTTTCGCGGCCGAGACTTTCACAGCCTTTGTCGTGAAATGGTCCTTCTCCCGGACGGCAAGGGTGATGAGCTTCTCGGCGATCCTCTTGACCTCTTTCGCGCGGGCTTCGGTCGTCTCGACCTTTCCATTCATAATGAGGGTGGTGACCAGCCCTCTCAAAATGGACAGGCGGACATCGGTTGCCCGGCCGAGCTTTCTATATGCAGGCATAGTTGTGACCTCCTAATCGGTTAGTGTGCTGCTTCCTCCTCGAACAAAGCCAGGGAAAGCCCGAGCTCCTCGAGCTTGACGATGACTTCTTCGAGTGATTTCTTCCCGAGATTGCGGACCTTCATCATGTCGTCTTCCGAACGGGCGACAAGGTCGCCGACGGAATTGATCCCGGCCCGCTTCAGGCAGTTGTAGGTCCTGACGGAAAAGTCCAGGTCCTCGATCGCGGTGTCATAGATATGGTTCTTGACCTTGCTGTCATCCCCGTCCTTGAAGCCGGGCCCGCCTGTGCTTTCTTTCAGTGCGCGGAACAGCCCGAGGTGGTCGATCAGGATCCCCGAGGCCAGGCTCAGGGCTTCGCTGACTTCGATGGTCGAATCGGTCCAGATCTCCATGGTCAGCTTGTCATAATCGGTGAACTGCCCGACGCGGGTGTTCTCGACGAAATAATTCACTTTCTTGACCGGGGTGAAGATGGAGTCGATCGGGATGACGCCGATCGGCTGGTTGACCCACTTGTTGCGCTCGGCGGTGTTGTACCCGCGGCCCTTGTTGAGCGTAAGCTCGATGAAGAGCCTGCCTTCGCCGTTCAGCGTCGCGATGACAAGATCCGGATTCATGATCTCGACTTCTTCGTCACGCACGATGTCGCCGGCGGTCACGACGCCCTTGCGTCCGTCCTCGGTGCTGATATAGACGGTCTTGGGGCCGTCTACCAGAAGCTTGGCACGGATGCCCTTGACATTCAGGATGATCTCGGTCATATCCTCGATGACACCCTTGACGGTGGAAAACTCGTGATAAACGTCGTCGATCCGGATCGCCGTCACGGCAGCGCCCGGAAGCGAAGAAAGCAGGACTCTCCTCAGCGAATTGCCGAGGGTGATCCCGTACCCTCTCTCGAGCGGCTCGATGACAAACTTGCCGTACGATCCGTCTTCGTTCTTCTCAACACACGATATGGCGGGCTTCTCTATCTCAATCATTCTTGTTCCTCCTTAAGTATCCCTGCGCTTACATCCAAACGTCATAAACGAAGCGTTACTTGGAGTAGAGCTCTACGATGAGGTGCTCTTTGACTTCGAGGTCGACATCTTCCCGTACGGGGACCTGCGCGACGGTGCCGCGAAGGCTGTCAAAGTCGAACGTGAGCCACTTCGGTAAAGGTCTCTCCGCCATGGAAGCGAATTTCGGGGATGATTTGGAACTGTCCTTGACTGCGATGACGTCGCCCGCAGACAGAAACATGGACGGGATGTTCGCTTTTTTGCCGTTGACGGTGAAATGACCGTGACTGACAAGCTGGCGGGCTTCCGGCCGCGATGAGGCCAGGCCCATGCGGTAGATCACATTGTCCATCCGCAGCTCCAGGAGCTTGAGCAGATTTTCACCGGTCTTGCCCTGCATCTTGTCTGCCGTCGCGTAGATCTTGCGGAACTGCCCTTCGAGGATCCCGTAAAAACGTCTTGCCTTCTGCTTTTCACGGAGCTGGACTCCGTACTCGGAAACTTTTTTCCTGCTCTGCCCATGCTGACCCGGAGCGAAACTCCTTCTGGCGATGGCACATTTTGCCGTATAGCATCTCTGGCCTTTGAGGAACAGCTTCTCGCCTTCCCTGCGGCAAAGTCTGCAGGATGCATCAGTATATCTAGCCATTTTTCATACCTCCGGAATCAGACTCTTCTTCTCTTAGGCGGTCTGCAGCCATTGTGGGGGATCGGTGTTACGTCTTTGATGAGAGTCACCTCGAGGCCGGCCGTCTGCAGCGCGCGGATGGCAGACTCGCGTCCGCCGCCGGGCCCCTTGACGAAAACCTCGACCGTCCTCATGCCGTGGTCCACCGCGGTCTTCGCGGCAGCCTCCGCGGCCATCTGGGCGGCAAAGGGCGTTCCCTTGCGCGAACCCTTCATCCCCATGCCTCCGGCGCTCGACCAGGAGATCGCATTGCCGGCGGGATCGGTGATCGTGACGATCGTATTATTGAATGAGGAATGGATATGAGCGGAGCCGTGGTCAATATTCTTGCGCTCTCTTCTCTTCGGCCTTGCCGCTGCTTTTTTCGGTGTCGCTTTTGCCATGACGCTGCCCCCTTATTTCTTCTTGCCCATGGAACGCCTGGGTCCCTTGCGGGTCCTGGCATTGGTCTTCGTCCTCTGTCCGCGGACGGGAAGGCCGAGCCTGTGCCTTCTGCCGCGATAGCAGCCGATCTCGGTCAGCCTCTTGATATTCAGAGCAACCTCCCTGCGGAGATCCCCCTCGATTTTATAATTTGTCTCGATCTCCTGCCTGATCCGGGAGACTTCGTCGTCGGTGAGGTTTTTCACCCTGGTGTCCGGATCGATCCCGCAGGTCGCGATGATCTTCTTGGAAAGTGTCAAGCCTATGCCGAAAATATAGGTGAGTCCTATTTCCACCCGCTTCTCATTCGGCAAGTCCACTCCGGCAATACGTGCCATTCGATTCTACCTCCGTAAACTGACAAGTGTGTCATCTATTCTAAAACATGTTCGGAATCCCCGCGCACTCCGGGCTCCGGGTCAGGTCATCCCTGCCGTGGCCTCCGATGGGGCGGGCAGCCGCATCCTTGCATGGTGTCTCCGTAATGGAGCGATCGTCCGGCAGCCATGCCGCCGGGCCGCGCCGGCGCGCGCGGATGGCCGGCCGCCTCAGCCCTGCTTCTGCTTGTGCTTGGGCTCCTTGCAAATGACCATGACATGGCCCTTGCGGCGGATGATCTTGCATTTCTCACAAATCGGTTTGACCGACGGCTTGACCTTCATCTTTTGCCCTCCGTGTTACTCATCTTCATAAAGCCGGTCTGCCGGCTCAACGGGTATAGTCAGACTCCCGCGTTTGAACGCGTGCTAAAACATTCTACCAAATTTTAACGAAATTGCAATAGCTTTCGACGGAAATATCGAATTTTAAAGGTTTTCCGTGCCGGCAGCGAAAGAACGGACAGCGATCTGTCCGTTCTCCCGGTGTCTCCCGATCGCGCGGTTCCGCTTATCCAAGGTCGGTAAGCTTTACGCCGAACGGGTTGATTTTATACTTATATGTATCGAGCGCTTCTTTCGCGGCGATCATCTCGTCGTATTTGCCCTGCGCGAGCGAGGTCTTGATCGTATCGCTGTTCTTGGAAAGGGAGGTGGAATCCTTGTATCCGATGAACCACATGATATGGAAGCCGTACTCGGAGCGGACGATCCCCGTGTCGCCGGCCTTCCTGGCCGGATCGTAGACCCAGTCGGTGAAGGTCTGGACCATCTTGCCGAGCTCGATATCCTCATACAGCCCTTCGGTCGAAGACGAGCCGGGGTCGTCGGTGTTGTCGGCGACCAGGGCTTTGAACTTGTCTTCCGTCGTGCACTGGGCAAGGAGGTCTTCCGCCTTCTTCCGTGCCGCGGTCCATTCGTCCGCCGTGAATGTGTCGCCGTTGGATACATTCTTATCGGCATTGGGCGAAATCAGGATCTGGCGAACGGACGGCAGGTGGTAGCTTGTGTCCCTGGAAACGAAATAGATGGCATAATACCCGGTGCCGATCTTGAACGCCGAGCTGTCGCCCTCCGCGCGGGAAGCGTCAAACAGCCATGTCCCGAGGTCGGCGCTGGCGCTGTCGACGTCGGACTTGGCCATGGCGTAGATGATCGTCTGGTCCGTGTTGGCCTTCGCGGTGTCATAAGCCTTTTTCTCCGCGGCGGTCATCGTCGCGGTCAAATCCTTCTCCGCCTTGGCTTCGTCGGCCTTTGACGCGTCTTCTTTGGCCTTATCCTCGGCGGACATCGCATTGTAGGCCGCAAGCTCTTCCGCCGCGGTCTTCTCTGCGCTGAGCGTCTTGAACGAGGCGCTGTCCGTCACCTTCGAAAGGAATTCCTCGGCCTTGGCCTTCGCATCCGCGTCGGCGGCTGCGGTCTCCTCGTCGGTGGCGTCGGCGGCAGCGTCGATCGCGAAATAAGTCAGGCGGAACGTCACGGCGTCGTAGTTGTTCTTATTGGCCTCGTATTCGGCGGCGATCTCGTCTTCGGTGACCTCCGTCTCATCCAGGGTCTTCGTCTGGTAGTTGCCGGCAAGAGAAGCCTCTTCCAGGACAGGCCTCAGGGTCGCCATCGTCACGCCTTTGCCGAAAAGATCCATGAGGTACTTGTCGGCCGCCACTTTGCTCCCCTGCTGCTTGACGATGTTTTCGAACAACGTATCGAGCTGGGTGATCTGGTCCGCGTCCAGCTTCATCCCCGCGGCCGCCGCAAGATCATACTGGATACGGGTCTTCACGATCTGCTGGGCCGTGAGGTCGTAGGCATAGTCGCGCCAGGTCTTGTCCTGATATCCTTCGACCGTGCAAAGGGTGCCCAGCTTTTTCTTCCCCTCGTCCGTCGTGCGGTCGATGCTCAGGTTAGACAGCACCGTATAGTAATAGTAGCCGAATTCCGCGCTGCCGACGGTCTTGCCGGCGATGCTCATCGGCGGGAAAAGCTTCTGGGGGATGGCAAACTGGATCGCCGCGTAGACGCCGAGCGCCAGAACGAGAACGACCGCGAGGATCGGCAGGAAGATCCTCGCGAATTTGCCGGTTTTGCGGATCGGCTTTTTCTCTCCGCCCTTCTGCTTGAGGCTGTTCAGCCTGGCTTTTCTTTCATGGCGCTTTTCTTCGGAATTCCAATAATCGGATTTATCCATATCTGTTCCATCCTTTACCTTTTTACTTGCCGGTCGGACGGCAAAATACAACAAATGCTATTATACACAAAAGCGGGAGCTGTTTACAAGGAAGCTCTTCTTTATTTTACAGGTTCACCACAATTGTTGCGTTTCATATTCCGGGTTTTCGGCGTGCGAAGCCGAGTTCCGATGCCTTTTTATAAAAAGACGTACTTTTCATCCCGCTCCGGCGGATGGCCTCGGTTCCGGTGATGCGCCCCTCGGCCCATTCGCGGCACAGATCGCGGAATCCCGCGGGCAGGCTGACAGGCGGCCGTCCGATGCGCCTTCCCTTCCGGCGCGCGGCCCGGATCCCGTCCTTCTTGCGGTCCGACATCGTGCCGCGCTCGATCGCGCTCAGTACCGCGAGAGCCCGGAGCATCTGCGCGGATGCCGGCGACCGGGTGTCGAACCCCAGGTCCAGGCAGATGAAATCCGCCCCGGCCTTCTGTATGTCGCCGGCGAGCCCGATGAACTCGCGGATCTGCCCGCAGACCCTGTCGGCCGCCGCCGCGTACAGCGTGTCGCCATCGCGCAGGCCCGCTACCGCCCTGGCCAGCTGCGGCCTGTCTGCGGACGCTCCGGCCGTCTCCCTGTCCACGAAGATCCTGTCGAATTCCCCGATGCCGTCCAGCAGGGCCGCCTGCCGGGTCGTGTCGGGGTCCTTCGCGTCAAGCCTCATATACGCGTACCGCGCCATCTCAGCTCCGCTCCTTCCGCCGCGGAACGAACGGCCGGCACAGTCCGGCGATATCGTCCGCATGATAAACCCAATGGTCCGGCCGGTTCCGGCGAAGCTCGTCCTTGTCCATATAGGTCCAGTCGACGATCGCGATGTCCACCCCGGCATTCCGCGCGCAGAGCAGATCATGCAGGCTGTCGCCGATGAACAGGGCATCCTGCCTGTCAACTTCTTCTCCGGGTGAAAACCGTTCGCCGATCACCTCAAGCGCCTTGTCGACCGGATCCGGGAACGGCTTGTGCCTTGCCGTGCTCTCCCGGGTGACCGTGACATCGAAGAGCGGATCAAGCCCGAACTGCCGCAGCGTGAACTGCGTCACCGACAGGCGCTTGGACGTGACGATGGCTGTGCGGGCGCCGGCCGCGCGGATCCGCGCGAGCATCGCCGGGATCCCGAGGAAAACCCCCACTCCGGACGCCAGGGCTTTTTCGTTGTATTCAAAATAAAGGCGCAAGGCTTCGGCCTTCCGCCCCTCGTCGAGGAACCGGAAGGTCCTTTCGAGGGGTTCGCCGATGGTCGAAAGCAGGAAGCGCTCATCCGCGCTGCTGCCGGTCACGGTCCGGAACACATGCTGGAACGACTCCATGATGAGCGGAACGGTATCGGCAATCGTGCCGTCGAAGTCGAAAAGGATCACGCCATAGGTCTTCGTGTCGCCGGGGCCGGCGGAGTCAGCTGTTGTCCGCATCGTGGCTCTCCGCGTCCTTCTGTCCCGCTTCGCCCTCTGACTCCGCGGGATTCACGGTGATCCGGATCTCGGAGATCCGCCGGTCGTCCATCCGGCTTACCGCAAGAGTCAGGTTGGCGTAGACAGCCTCCGGCCGCTCATCCTCATCAGGGATGCGGCCCAGCAGATCGATCATCAGGCCCGCGACCGTATCGTAATCGCCATCCTCCGGCATCTTGACGCCCGTGGCATCGGCGATCTCGTCGAGCCCCGTCTGCCCGTCGACAAGAAATGTATTGTCATTGACCCGGACGATCTCCTCCGGCTCTTCATCATATTCGTCCTGAATATTCCCCACGATCTCCTCCAGCAGGTCCTCCATGGTGATGATCCCCGCCGTCCCGCCGTATTCGTCGATCACGACGGCAAACTGCGCGTGCGCCTTCTGCATGTCCCGGAACGCCGAATCGATGGTGCGTGTCTCCGGGATGAAGAAAGGCTCGTGGACCAGGCCCGCAAGGCCGAAAGGTCCCTCCAGCCCGCGGATCGCGAGCAGAAGAAGGTCCTTGATGTGCAGGATCCCGATAATATTGTCGATGGAATCCCGGTAGACCGGGATCCGCGTAAACTTTTCGCCCGCGACCAGATCCATGACTTCCTCGAACGAGGCATCGATGCTCAGCGCCGTGACATTGGTGCGGTGCGTCATGATCTCCGAGACCTGCGTGTCATTGAGCTCGAAAATGTTCTCGATCATTTCCTTCTCATCTTCGTGGATGCTGCCCTTTTCGCGGCCTACGTTGACCATCATCCGGATCTCTTCCTCCGTGACCTCCGGATCGTTCTCATCGGAACGGATGCCGAAGATCTTCAGGATCAGGTTGGTCGATCCCGTCAGGAGCCAGACAAACGGCCGGAGGATGGCGCTCGTGAAGCGGAGCAGCCCGAGCGTGTACTTGAGCACGGTATCCGGCGAATGCATCGCGATCCGCTTGGGGACGAGCTCGCCGAAGACAAGGGAAACAAAGGAAAGGACCGCCGTAATCGCCAGCATGATCACCGTGCCAAGGGCGGGGATGCTCGAGGTCGGGTCGAGCGCCTCGGTCAGCGGGGCGGCGAAGCGGCTGGCGGCGATCGCGCTCGCGAAAAAGCCGCCGAATGTGATCCCAACCTGGATGGTAGACAGGAAATGGGTCGGCCGGTCGAGAAAACGGACGAGCCTGCGCGAGCGTTTGTCTCCCTCTTCGGCCATCAGCCGGACCTTGTTGTCGTTGAGCCGGATGACCGCCATTTCGGAGGAGGCGAACGCCGCGTTCAGAAGGATCAGAAGAAGAAGGATCAGAAGATCGAGAACCGTTCCGGATTTTGCGTCACCGCCGGATATCGCTGCAGCGCCGAGCTGCATCAGCCATCGTCCGCTACCGTCCGCATCCACCTGTATGTACTCCTTTTCGGCCGCGGAAGACCGCTGTGCGGCCTCTTCCGTCTTCATGCCCGATGTGTGTCCGGGCTTCAGCCCGGTGGTATGTATTGTACCATAGAAACGCCGGATTTTCAAAAAAATACCGGGAGGCATCGCGCCTCCCGGTATCCCGTGATCCGGGTGAATGGCCTGTATCAGGCTTTGCCGTCCTTTTTCGCCATGAACTTGACAAGGTCGACGACGCGGTTGGAATAACCCCATTCGTTGTCATACCAGGAAACGACCTTGAAGAACCGCTTCTCGCCCTTGAGGTTGTTCTGCAATGTGGCGAGGGAGTCGTAGATCGAGGAACGCTGGTCATGGATGAAGTCGGTCGAGACAAGCTCCTCGTCGGTGAAACCGAGGATCCCGTTGAGGTAGGTGTTGGCGGCATTCTTGAGCAGGGCGTCGATCTCCTCGATCGAGGTCTCCTTCTCCGAGCGGAACGTCAGGTCGACCACCGACACATCCGGCGTCGGGACGCGGAACGACATGCCGGTCAGCTTGCCCTTCGTGACGGGGAGGACTTCGCCGACGGCCTTGGCAGCACCGGTCGTCGAGGGGATGATGTTGATCGCCGCCGCGCGGCCGCCTCTCCAGTCCTTCTTCGACGGTCCGTCGACCACCTTCTGGGTCGCGGTGTAGGAATGGATCGTCGTCATGAGGCCCGTCTCGATGCCGATGCCTTCCTTGAGAATGACATGGACCAGCGGCGCGAGGCAGTTGGTCGTGCAGGAGGCGTTCGAAACGATATGATGCTCCGCGGGGTTGTATTCATTCTCATTGACGCCGATGACGAGGGTCTTGACCCCGCCCTTGCCGGGCGCGGAAATGATGACCTTCTTCGCTCCGGCCGCGAGGTGGCCGCCGGCCTTCTCAAGGTCGGTGAACAGCCCGGTCGACTCGATGACATACTCGACGCCGAGCTTGCCCCACGGCAGGTCCGCCGGGCTCTTCTGCGCCATGACGCACTTGATCTCGTTGCCGTTGACGACCAGGACGTCATTGCTCTCCGCCTCGGGGGAGCTCTTCTTCGTCGTGACGGAATGCTTGAACTTGCCCTGCACGGAGTCGAATTTCATCTGGTATGCGAAATAGTCCGCGTCGGTCGAAACATCGACCACCGCGAGCACATCGATCTCTTTCCCAAGAAGGCCCTGGTCGCAGATCGCCTGGAAAACCATGCGCCCGATCCGTCCGAAACCGTTGATCCCTACTTTGATCGCCATATCTTTATCCTCCTGTTATATTGCCCTGAAGGCATGATTCGCATCAAATCAATTTTATCGTATGGCCATTCTTTTTGCAAATGTTTCCGCCTGTTGCATTTGTTCAACATTTCACAGGCAAAGCGCCGGGCGGTAGGACAATCTGTGAAACGTGCGCGGCGCCCGTGTCGGAGCCGCGCAGAAGGCCCGCCGCGGACTCACCGCAGATAGAAAACCTCGCGCATGAAGTCGATCGGATTTTCTTTGCCGTAGTCAAAAGAGCCCTCGACCATCCGGGAGGTGATCGCGTCCCATCTGCGGCACGCCTCGCTTTGAGCCATGTACTTCGCGGCCGCCGCGGGGTCGTCGCATTCGTAGACATAGAAAAACTGGTTCCCGTTCTGGAAAATCGAGTAATTGCGGATCCCGGCCTTCGTGTGTTCCTCGAGGACCTCCTTCCAGGGATCCAGATGCATCCGGACGTATTCCTCCAGAAATTCCGGCTTGACCTTCCATGTCCATGCGTATCGGTTGTTTCCGTCCTTCACGGCGTCCTCCTTCCGGCCGGCCGGCGCGCCCGTCTCACACGAACGCGCTGAACTGGCTCTGGTACAGATCGTAATACTTTCCCTG
>CAZDPQ010000002.1:0-51712 GCA_964507305.1 uncultured Oscillospiraceae bacterium | reverse complement strand
CCATGCTGCTGTGTAAGAGGTTGTTTTCGATCAGGAAGCCGGAAGCATTGTTGCTGTTGATGTCCACCAGCGATTTCCGGTCCGCCGTCACATCATGGTCCAGCGTAACAAGATATGTGGCCATCCCGGCGTGCTCGTGCGTCTTCATTTCGCGGACCGCCGCAAGGAGCGCCGCATCGTACCCGGGCGCGCGGACGGCTTCCGTGATCACGGCGCTGCCCTGTCCATCGATGAGATATTTCCCGTAAAAATCCAGCCGGCCGCCGGGCACAAGCTCCTCACCGGCCATCGTGCCGACCGCATACCGGTCCGGGGCGAGTCTTTCGGCCACGATGCCGAAAAAACCGTGGATGTTGATGAAATCATCGCAATTGTACGCAAACTCGCAATTCCTGATCTGCGGGCCCGTGAAGTCCGAATACGAATGAAACGTGTCTGCCATACAGGATAGAAGCCGGCGGGTGCCCGGCCTTCTCGTGATCCGGACCCCGTCAAATACATTGGCATCTCCGAAACCTTCCAGGATCCCCATGCCGGGGGAAGCATAGACCGACACATCCTTCAGCGTAACGCGGGTGCAATGGTCGAGAAACACCGCTTTACCTCTCCGGAAAGGCAATGCGGCATAGTCGCCGGACTCAAGAACGACACGGCGTCCGAAAGCCTCCTGAAGCGCCGGACTCTGATTGCCGGTACCGAACGCGCCCTGGACGGAAACCCGGAGGGATCGTCCGCCCAGATCCTGTACGCCCGACTGATACAGCACGCCCTGAGGCATGATCGTGCCGTCTGCCTTATAAAGCAGGATCTGGCCGGTGAAATTCCCGGGCAGAGGGAAGCCATCGTCGACCGTGAAATCGATCGTCCCGGCGGAAATATCAAAGGCGCTGACTTTTCCCTGGATGAAAAGCGGAGGGTCGAAATCGACCGTCAGCCCTTCGATGACGACATCCGAGCACTCCCGCAGGCTGAGGCCCGCGGGGTCTGCGAGCAGGGAAGCGGAAGGCCGCTCGAACCAGAACGTAACGCCGCTGCATAAAATGTGCATGCCGTTCAGGCCGGATATCGCATACCCGCTGTTCGCGGAAAAACGGTAATCTCCGGGCGGTACGGTGAATTCTTTCCGTCCCTCCGCTGCAGCCCGTGACAGTTCGTCCGCAAGCTGCTTCGCAAGGAGCCGCTGCTGTTCTTTCTGGAGATCCGTGAATGCCGGAGAAACCGGACCTTCGGGATCGAATCCGGATCCCTGAGAAACGGATGCCGTAGGGGAATTGCTGACCGTCATGGATACCTCCCTGCTTTCCGGATCCTGGCCGACGGACCCGCCGCGGCAGCCGGAAAGCACCCCGAACATCAAAAGAGCGGTGGCTGCCGCAACGGACGCGCGCAATGGGAAAGCGGCGCGTCCCATATCATTCATCCCGCGCGGAGCGATCATCCGCTGACAGCGGCAGATCCCCGCGATCGCCGTATACATAAGGCTGGAATGACAGGATCTCGTGCCCGGCGGAGCAAAATTCCAGCTTTCTCTCCCATACCGCTTTCCCGAGTTCCGACGTGTAAAGGCGCACACCCCATCCACCCGAAAGCATCTCGACGGATACCATCGTGCCCGCGGCAATATCGAGGGCAAACCGGTATTCGTTTTCGGGGGAGGCGATTTCGGTCATCCACACCGTATCCGCACAGCGCATGGCGGCAGGGATCCTCTGAAGCACCAGAAGGTCTGGCGTGTCGATGTAATCCATGTTGCCGTTCCCCTGCGAAGCACGCATATACCGGCGCGTATCTCCGGGCATTTCGGAAACCGTTGTTTCTGCCGTGACTGAGACCGCACCGTCCGGGTCGATCCGTGTCGTGACGCCCGAAATGGCCCCTTCTCCGTGGCTCTGCCACAGGCGGGTGCGGAAGGGAGCGGGAATGCCGGGTGCGATCCGGTAGGTGCCGCTTGCCCAGAGGGCCATGTATCCTTTGTGATTGACCGGGGTGTAATGATGGTAATCGATCCCGCCGATCGTCATGGTGAAATCATTGGCCGCGGGATCTGCCGACAGCGTGACGCCGTTCGAATACGCGACATGCCAGATCCCGTCTTGATTCTCCAGAGTTTCCACGAACGCATCTGCGATAAATGACCACATCAGATTGTTTTTGAAATAAGGCTCGCAGTACAGGTCGTCGTCCGGCCCCGTGACCGTGATGCCGAATTTCACCCCGGCGAGCAGGGAATAGGCGAAGTTGACGGGGGGCAGGCGAAGATCGCGCGACGGAGTAGCCTCGATACAGGAAAAAGCATAATAGGTGCTGCCGAGGAACAGCAGCGGCATCATCATGATCCTGTCGTTGACGTCCGACTCATAGCAGAAGGTCCAGTGCGAGTAATCATTGAGGTCCGTCATCCCCTCCATCAGGCATTCATCCGACATGCTTACGCCGCGCTTGTCCCTGCAGTAGGTCCAGATCTCGCGCCGGATCTCGCGGTCGATGTGCCGCGTGGACGGATGGTCCGTATTGTAGTCTTCCCAGTAAAACCACCCGTTGACATCGTCATGCCAGAGGTCGCCCGGCCGGACATCCCAGCGGTCGAAAACATCATCGATGAATCCGGGCCATTGATCCCGGAATCCGAGAAAACTCCGGAAATAGGATTTGCGTCCGCCCCATTCGCCATCCTGATACAGGTCGCCGTTCGGGCGGCGGCGCACATACTGCTCGTCCCATCCGCGGCCGACGGTAACAAGGTCCATGTCCTGATGGATGCTCGTTTTCCAATCGTAGAGGGCTGCGGCTTTCTTGAACTTCAGGTAATCGCCGCGTCCGGGATCCGGGATGAAATCCCAGTAAAGATGGTCGAGGTTCACGGTCTTGGGACAGTGGCCGCAGACGACCCACAAGGCAATGTCGGCGTAATCAAGCCGCGCGGCGACCGGCAGGTAATCGGCGAAATCGGAAAAGTGCCCATGGAGCGGTGCGCCGCTTGTGACGGCGTCGCGATACCAGGGATGTTTCGCGGTGTTGGCCGGGATGAAGTGCCTGCGATAATAAAGGGCGATGTCACGCCAGTCCTGGGGACACGGACGGCCGGTGACAAGGGCCATCCGGAGAGCCAGAGAAGTGTGGCAGAGCGGCGTAAGGAAATTTTCTGTCTTCTCAGGCCGGAAAAACTGTACGGCTCCGGCGTGCAGACGCTCCGGGCCGACTCCGTAGGTGAATGCTGCGGAAAAATGCATGGGCCGCACGATCATCCCGGCATCCGGGTAGGACATCGCGAAAAAATCAGCGAGATACTTGGCGGACTGCAGGATCTCGTCATGATCGGCGCACGGTGTGGAGGCGAATGTAAGAAGTCTTCCGGAGAATTCCGGTATGACGATGCCCTTGAAGTCCGGTCCTGCAGAATCCGGCGAAAGGGTGAATCCCGCACTCCGGACCGACACCATACGTGCGCCGCTCTCCGACAGGATTTCCGTGACGATCTCCATGCCATCCGCCTGGAGGTCATATCGGACGAGAGCAGAAAACATTCCCGGAAGCTCATAGACAACAGAAAGAGTGCTTTCATCGGGCTGCGAGAAGGAACACGCTAAACCGGGATGATCCGGCGGAATGCCGGCGCGGCTGCCGTCAGGAAGAAGGATGTCAAACAGCGGGAAACCCGGTCCGCAGGGAATGAAATGACCATCTGCATGGACACCTGCAAGAGCATGCGGATCGCCCGGGATGAATTCCGGCCGGATGCGATATGAATCATTTGCCATGGGATGCCTCCTGTAGCGGTACGATATCATGATCCTGTCAATGCCTGAACGGCTGTCATCGATTCCTGGTAAAACCTCCATCGGGACTGCATGCGGCCGTGACTGGCACACATGATGTTATCATAATAAAAATGCGCAAACAACCTCGATATTTTGTGATAATCGCTAAAAAACAGGCATTATTCGAAGAAAACAGGGATAAATAAGCACATTCCGACAAATAATGTTTCAAATGAAATAATGTGCTAATCGTTATTTCGACAGTCTGCAGCGGTGAAAATCTCGGCCCGTGCTTGAGAAGAGAACCGAAGCGGCCATTCCTTCCCGGGAAAGTACGTTGCGGCGGTCCAGGGCGGATCCCGGAGTGCCGGAGCGGCTTTCCGGGAAGCTTCCGGGCGTTTTTACCCGCGCATATCGGGCGATTTATCCATATTAACAACGAAAAGAAAGGGGAATTCTCGCGAATGTGAATTAAATAATAGCACATTATTTCATTCTATTGTTTTTGTGCAAAATACACTAAAAATATGAACAAGTCATAGCCCGGAGCGATTGACCCTCATTTTTTCAAGTGCTATCATGAAATTGCTCGAGAGAAATCGCAGCGAAATATTCACAGGAGGAAATGGTATGAAAAAAGTCATTAGTCTCATTGTTGTGGTCATGTTGATGGCAGTTGCAACGATCGGAAGCCTTGCGGTCCAGGGTGAGACCGTGGATCAGATCGTACTGGGTTTTGAGACTGCTGCTGAGAGAGCTGATATAGCTTCCGCTCAGTATACGTATCTGAATCCGACGTACACCGACTCGACCGACGTCAAGGCGACCGGCTCGCACGCAGTACGGGTCACTTTCGGGGAACCGACCGACAACATCAACCAGATCGAGATCAAATTCCCCACCCCTCAGAATCTGGCAGGTGTTCAGTACATTTCGTTCTACATGAAGAATGAAGGTTCTCTTCCTCTCGGGTTCCTCTTCTCTGTCAAATCATTCTATGTCCTTTCCAGCAATGTCGACCAGACTCTCCCGGAAGATGCCCAGGAATTCTGGGGCCAGCATCTCGGCGCTTACTATCTTCAGCCTCATGACGTAGCCGATGCCGCCCTCGTGCGTGCGAAGAGCGCTTCCACATGGTCCGCCGCCTCCACGGCAGCCGTCGGCGATGCCAATGGCGCGGCAACCCCGTTCTTCACGATCCCCGCAGGCTTTGACGGATTCGTCAAGATCCCGCTCAGCGACGTGGAGAGAAGCGTTACGACCCCCGCGATGTGCCTTCAGATTGCCGTCGGCAACAAGGGTACGGGATCCCCGCAGTTTGCGGAATACAGCGGAAAATCCTTCGTCATCGATGACATCGCGATCGGCGTGACCGGTTCCGCTTCTTCCGGAACGACCTCCGACACGGTGCAGACCGGCGACAGCAATGTCTCCCTGTTCATCGTCCTTGCGATGGTATCCGTCATCCTCCTTGCCGCAGTAGCAGTCCGCAGCCGCAGAGTGAATGCTTGATCTCCCAGCGGGATCCTGCCTCTTCCGAATGATGCATTGAAGGAGGATCGGCCTCGACCGGTCCAGGGTATTGCAGAAGACTGCCGGCACCGCATGGCGCCGGCAGTCTTTCTGTCCAAATGAAACAGGGAGGGCTGCCGATGGGCGGACGATGGACACCGGAAGGGGATGCGATCGTATGGAAAACAGACGGCATGCGGCTTCCTCATGCCGATGATATCGAAATGAGCGGCAGAGGGATTTCCTATATCGTCCGGTACGGCACCTCGGATGACGGAAGGCTGATGCTTCAACGACATTGTGTCTGGCCTTCTCTCCGGAAGGTGCCGAACGACACCGGCGGGTCTTTCCAGGAAACGATCCCGGATGATTTTTCACCGCACTTTTATACAGGCGGCATCGAAATGGCGGAGTATCCGCAGGAATTCCGGATCGATGGGATCCTGACGATCCGCAGCATGACCGATGCCGGCGTCGGGATCCGAAGGCAGTGCTTTCCGTCCGCTATGAAAAGGAATGCATATGAAATTATCACCCTCACGAACCGCTGCGGTTCCGGACTCGCGATCGAGGTGAGGGGAAAGACGGGTGCCGTTACTTTCGGAAGAGGATGCAAGGGGGTCTATATCGTCGAGTCGTCCTGGAGCGTCGGTGAAGATTCCTTTACCCTTGAGTCCGGCGGCGAATGCCGGATCGGGGTATGCTTTTCGGCGAGGACGGCGGACCGGGAGCGTGAAGCGGCGGATCCCGGAGAGGAACTCCGGAGCCGGACGGAACGCATCGCGGAGCTGACGGAGCCGCTGGTGCTGGAGACGGACGATAAAGTCCTCGACCTGATGTTCCGTTTCGCGAAGATCCGTGCGGGTGAAAGCATCTTCGACACCCGGGCGGGACTTTTGCACAGCCCGGGCGGATATTCGTACTACGCGGCTACCTGGTGCAATGATCAGATCGAATATGCAGGCCCGTGGTTTGCTTTCACCGGAGACCCGGCAGGCATAGAAGCCAGCCGGAACGCCTGCAGGCAATACCGCCCTTTCATGGGGCCGGAATATCATCCGATCCCGTCATCGATCATCAGCGAAGGGGCCGATTTCTGGGAAGGGGCAGGAGATCGTGGGGATGCCGCGATGTATGCGTACGGCGCGTCGTTTTTCTCACTTATTTCCGGAAACAGGGACATCCTCGATGAATGCTGGCCGGGCATCGAATGGTGCATCGAATATTGCCGGAGGATGACGAATGCGGATGGCATCGTGGCATCGCAGTCCGATGAGCTCGAAGGACGCTTTCCGTCAGGAGATGCCAACCTATCGACTTCCTCGCTGTATCACGGAGGCTTGAGATACGGCGCGCTGGCGGCAGAAGCATTGGGCAAAAGGGAGACGGCTGCTGCCTGGAGACTTCGGGCGGACCGTCTTAAGCATGCGGTGGAGCGCCATTTCGGAGCGACGATCCATGGTTTCGAGACGTATCGGTATTTCAAGGGAAACGACCCGCTGCGGTCATGGATCTGCCTTCCCGTATGCATGGGGATCGACCAGCGGAAGAACGGGACGATGGAAGCGCTTTTTTCCAAATATCTCTGGACTAAGGACGGCCTCCTGACATGCGAAGGGACATCGACCGTCTGGGACCGGTCGACATTGTACGGACTGAAAGCTGCTTTTCTAAGCGGATGCTCCGGCACAGCGCTGCAGCATCTGAAGGAGTATTCACACACAAGGCTGCTGGGCGAAAGGGTCCCGTACGCCGTGGAAGCCTGGCCTGAAGGCGGGAGGCGTCATCTGAGCGCTGAAAGCGCGCTTTACTGCCGGACGGTCGCGGAAGGACTGTTCGGAATCGATCCGCTCGGCATGGACCGGTTCCGCTTTGCCTCGCGTCTTCCGGATGGCATGGAGTCCATGAAACTGCGGAATATCCGGGCGTTCGGCCGGAACTTCGATATTGAAATAGAGCCGGGATTTTCAAGGGTCTCGGCGGAAGGGAGAACCATCTGGCAAGGCAAGTCCGAAGGCTTTGCAGATGTGAGATTGCCATGAAATTCTGGAGGAGCTTTCTGACGGCGGCATTATGTGCCGTGTTAATAACATCATGCGGTAATAACAATACAACAACAGAGTCCGGAGTTACGGATACTCCGGCGGCAGAGTCCCTGGAAGGGACGGGGAGCAGTACAATGCCTTACGAACTTACAAAAGATCCTTTTTATCAGAAAAAAACTGTGTTCGCAACATGGATCATGATTTGGGATGCCTCTACGGAAACACACTGGTGGAAAGCCTCCGATACGGAAGGTGTCAAGGTCCTTGTGAACGGCAAAATGCAGTCGATCAACTGGAATGACAAGGCGCACATCCAATTTTATGTCAATGAGATCAAAAACGCGGGGATCGATCTGATCATCGTCGATTTTACGAATGGATTTGCATGGAAATGGCAGGCGCTCATGGTTCAGAAGCTATGCCTCGAAAACGGCATGAAATTCGCTATCGCGCTCAACCCGCAAATGGGCAATATGGCGGAGAGCCAATGCAAAATGGTCTGGGACGATTACGCGGCGCCGGAAGCGCCTTTCAGCAGCGCTTATTTCTATAAAGACGGAAACCCGCTGGTCGTTTTTTACACCACCCGTGCGGGGTACAACAACAGCATGGCCGAGCAGACCGAATACCGGGTTAAATTCACCGGTGTATGGGCATCCGGCGAAGACGGCGATAAAGATAAGTGGGGCTGGCAGCTGGAGCCGCAGAAAGGCGTCATTCCTTCAGATGACGCGATGTATGTGACATCCTCGATCGACTTCGACAGCCCGTATGCCGTGACGGACGATAAATGGAGGCACAGCCTCGCGTGGCTTGACTACAATTTCGGGCTTGCGGTCAAAAACGATCCGAAAAACATTATTGTCGGATCGTATGATGATGTCCACGAACGCAATCTGTGGATGAAAGCCGATACTTCCGGCGCCGTCCGCGGGCGGCAGCTCCGGGACATCTACGGGGACATCAGCACGGATGCCTATTATGACAGGGTCTGCAGCTGGATCCGGGACGGAAAGCCGGAGACCGTCCCCGGCGGACTGATTCCCGATGGAGGATACCGCGTGGCCTCGTCCGGCGGGAGCGTTCTCGGCGTGGAGGAAAACAGGACGATCGGAAGCCCCGCCGTACTGACTGAAAATGATGGCGGCATCGGCAGCATCATCTGGTTTTACCATCTGGGTTATAATGAATACAGGATCATCAAGCTGAACGCAGGTCTGTCCTTCGAGGACGGAGGAAGCGGCGTGTACCAGAACTGGGATGACAATATCTCCGCGCAGCGCTGGATCGCTCAGAAGGACGGAGTAGGCCGGTTCCGGTTCATCAACAAGGCGACGGGAAACGCGCTGGACTTTTCCGGCGATCGCATCCTGACGTCAAAGCCGGACAGCGCTTCTTCTACCCAGGTTTGGAGACTGGACAGCATCGGATAGATCGGGAGGGCTTCATGGCCATCGGGTATGCATGTCTGGCGCTCGGAGTCCCCGGCAGCGCAATCGGAAGCTGCCGGATGAAAAGCTGCGATGAGGAAAGGCTGACCGGCCTGATCGCGCAAAACCTCGACGCGCTCGAGACCATGGCGGACTACAATGCCCGCATGGGGATCCGCCTCTACCGGATCAGCTCGGACATCATCCCGTTTGCGTCCAGCCCCGTCAACGATCTGTCATGGGACAGGATCTTTGCCGGCAGACTGGCGGAGATCGGCGGGAAGATCCGCCGGAGCGGGATGCGTGTTTCCATGCATCCCGGACAATACACTGTCCTGAATTCCCCCGACCCCGGAACGGTGCGCAATGCCGTCGCGGACATCGAATATCATGTAAAGTTTCTGGATGGCCTCGGAATGGACGCGTCGAACAAAATCATTCTGCACATGGGCGGCGCGTACGGTGATAAGAAACGGGCTTCTGCCAGGTTCGAAGAAAATTTCCGTGAATTGGACAGCCGGATCAGAGCACGGATCGTGATCGAAAACGACGACAGGTCCTTCGGCGCGGCCGATGTTCTCGAAACCGGCGTCCGCCTGGGGATCCCGGTCGTTTTCGACACACTGCACCAAGCCGTCAACGGCAGCCCGGGGCCCATGGATGCCGCGGGATGGATCCGGGAATGCGCGAAGACCTGGAGGTCATCGGACGGCAGGCCGAAGATCCATTATTCGCAGCAGGATCCCGGCGGCAGACCCGGATCTCATTCGCGGAGCATCGGGATCGACGGATTTCTGGATTTTTGGGATTCGATTGGGTCCGACATGCCGGATATCATGCTCGAGGTCAAAGACAAAAATATTTCCGCAGTGAAATGCATCCTGTGCACATCGGACCCCTGTCCTGTCGGAATGCTCGAAAGGGAATGGGGGCGGTACAAATATGCCGTAATGGAACGCTCCCCGCGGATCTATGCCGAATGCAGGTCCCTTTTCCGTGATCCGCCGGAGCAGGCGTCGGCAGCAGTGTTTTTCCACCTTGCCGAAGACGCGTTGCGCCGGGAGATCCTGCCCGGCAATGCCGCCAACGCGGCGATGCATGTCTGGGGGTATTTCAAGGATCGCTGCAGTGCGAAGGAAAAGCAGGACTTTTTGAAAAAATGCGATTCCTATGTCAAAGGGAACGCAAGTCTTGCCTCTGTCAAGAACATCCTCCGGCGGCTGACGATGACATACCGCGAAGAATATCTGCTCGATTCGTATTATTTTGACCTGTCAAAGTCCTGAGGCGGCCAGGCCGATCCGTCTGCTGTGCCTGCCTGCTGCAGCATGCATCTCGACTTCCTCTTCGGGCGTTGCGGGGATGAAAGGCCGGACCGGAACCGGCCTGCCGTCTTCCCCGATCGCGACGAAGACCAGGTAAGCCTTGTTGACAAGGCTGCGGGTACCGTCGAGCTTTTCGACAAAAGTGTTCACCCGGACCTCCATCGAGGTTTTTCCGGTCCAGGTGACCGACGCTTCCAGCGCAACGGTCTCATCCATGAAAACCGGCGCCAGGAAATCAAGGCTGTCCACCGCTTTGAGGGTGACGCCGGACATGGCGTGCCTTTTGGCTTCGACGGCGCCGACGATGTCGATCCAGCCCATCAGCTGCCCTCCGAAAAGCCTGTGAAATCCGTTGCAGTGGGATGCCATGACGATCTGGACGTGGGATGTGGACATGTGAGATCCTTTCTTCGCGCAAACATTCGCGGAAATACGGTATAATGGCTTTATTATGAGCATAATTGTGCTATTTCGCGCAATTTTAGGCATTGCGGAGCTACAGAAAACATTTTATCATAAGAAACACGATCATGGTGCTTCGGCATGGGTGAAAGGCAGATGAAGATGCCGGGTCTTCCAATCATCGGGATACCGGTCGGGGATATCGCGGGCATCGGACCCGAGATCGCGGTCCGGGCTGCCGCGGGCGGCGTGGTCAGGGCGGCGGCGAGGCCGCTTCTGATCGGGCCGGCTGATGTTATCCGGAAGGAAGCCGGCCTTGCGGGCATCGACCCCGCCGGTCTGGCGATCGCGGACACCGGCGATTTCGGCGCTCCGTATGAGTATGGGATCATCCAGGCTTCCTGCGGGCTTTCGGCCTGGCAGTCGATCCGGCACGCGGCCGGACTCGCTCTTTCAGGCGCCATCGATGCCATGGCCACCGCGCCGGTCAATAAGGAGGCGCTCCGCGCCGCGGGGATCGACACGATCGGTCATACGGAGCTGCTGGCGGAGTTTACCGGATGCACGGATCCGGTGACGATGTTCCGAACGCTCGGCCTGAAGATTTTTTTCCTCACGCGGCATCTTTCGCTCCGCGAAGCGTGCTCTTTCATCACGGAGGAGCGTGTGTATGCCGGCATCCTCAAGGCTTACGGTTCCATGCGGCTTCTGGGCGCGGAAGATCCGGGCAGGCCTCTGGCCGTTGCAGGCCTCAATCCGCACAACGGGGAGCACGGGCTTTTCGGCAATGAGGAAGAGGAATACATCGTTCCCGCGGTCGCCAGGGCAAAGGCGGAAGGGATCCCTGTCACCGGGCCGGTCCCCGCGGACAGCGTCTTCCATTTCGCAAAATCCGGCCGGTATGCAGCCGTGCTTTCCCTGTACCATGATCAGGGGCATATCGCGGCGAAGACCTATGATTTTGACAGGACGATCTCCATGACACTCGGCATGCCGTTCCTGCGGACTTCGGTCGACCACGGGACGGCGTTCGACATCGCGGGCCGAGGGATCGCGGGCATCACCGGCATGCAGGAGGCGATCACGGCTGCGGCGGAGTCGGCAGCGGCTTACAGGGCCAATTATGCCGCGTCGGGCGGGCGATGGCCTGCCGGTCGAGAAGAAAAATGAAAGCATGAACAGGAGAGACAGCAATGGGCATGAAAGTCAGGATCATCAGCGCCAAGAGCGAAAAAGTCGTGGATGCGCCGGAAGGTGCGCTCCTCATGGATATCATCCGCAACGCGAGGTTTTACATCGAGGCGCCCTGCGGAGGGCACGGCAAGTGCGGGAAGTGCGCCGTCGGGATCGAGGGCAAGGGCGAGGTGCTGTCCTGCGTGACTCGCGTCTCGCCTGATCTGGTTGCGGACGGAAGCGGCGAGATCATCGTCCGGATCCCGGAGAGAGGGGGAGCCGTGATCCGGTCGATGGGCCTTCTGCCGGATTATTACCTTGATCCCCTGAATACACAGAAAACCCTGCGCCTGAAGCGTCCCGACCTCTCCGACCAGACTCCCGACGACCGCAGGATCAGGAGGGCGGCCGGCGCCGGGATCGCGCTTCCCATTGTTCCGTCTCTTCCGGAGATCCTGAGGAATGCGGATTATGAAGTGGACTGCCTGATCCGTCAGGATATCGGAGAGATCATCGACATCCGTTCGGGCGGGACACCCGCGGAGATCCTCGGCGTATCGGTCGACATCGGCACGACGACGCTTTCCGCGAGCCTTTTCGATCTCAGGGACGGAAAGCATGTCCGTACGGCCAACAGCCTGAATCCGCAAAAGTCATACGGGGCCGATGTCATATCCAGGATCGATTTCGCTTCGCAATCGCACGATCATCTGCGGATCCTCCAGGACCTGATCCTCGAGGAAATCTTCAGGCTCCTGGGAGAACTTTCAGAGGACATCCATTCGGTCCGCTGCCTGTCCTTTGCCGGCAACACGACGATGATGCACCTGCTTTGCGGCTACGATCCGTCCGCCATTGCCAGGGCGCCGTTCATCCCCGTGACGCTCAGCGGCCGGATCCGCCCGTTCCGTGAGCTGTTCCCGGCGCAGGCCGCGCGTTTCGGGATCGACCCCGTCTGCATGCTCCTTCCTTCGATATCCGGATATGTCGGCGCCGATATCACGGCGGGGATCCTTGCCGCGGACCTGGACACGACGAAACGGTCGGGCATCCTGATCGACATCGGTACGAACGGAGAGATCGCGATGTCCCGGGAGGATTCGATCGTTTCGTGTTCCACGGCAGCCGGACCTGCCTTCGAAGGGGCCAACATCACCTGCGGGACGGGCGGCATCGAAGGAGCGATCGACCGCGTCGTATTCGAAGACGGACGTCTTCACCATACTGTGATCGGAGACTGCCCGCCGGAAGGCATCTGCGGTTCGGGGATCATATCGGCGGCGGCCGCATTCCTGCGGTCAGGCGTGATCGACGAGACAGGCCGTTTCTGCGAAGAGCCGGAAACGCTCCCCGAAGAGATCCGGAAGGGCTTTGCGGAGCTGGACGGCAATACGGTCTACGCGTTTTCGTTCGGCGCGGACGGAAAACCTGAAGTCTATATGACGCAGAAGGATATCCGCGAGATCCAGAATGCGAAAGCAGCCGTATGCGCCGGGATACGCCTGATGATCGCCCGTTCGGGCCTTGAGCCGAAGGATGTCGACGATGTTTTCGTGGCCGGCGGGTTCGGCAATTACATGGATATCACGGACGCGTTCACCATCGGACTTCTTCCTCCCGAGCTGAGGGGAAAGGTCGTGCCGATCGGCAATTCCTCGGCCGCGGGCGCCGCCCTCTGCCTTCTGAACCACACCCTGTTTGACAGGTGCCGCAGATTCGCGAAAAAAGTCCGCTATTACGAGTTATCTTCAGACAAGGAGTTTACAGACCTATATATCGACGCCATGATGTTCGAAATGGACGGGACCGGTTTCTGACATGGACAAGCAGGCGATCCGCGATAGCGTGCGCGTCCTGCGCGAGACGCAGAGCGAAGCGATGCGGGCCGGCCGGTCCGCCATAATACAGGACAACCTTCTGTCGCTTGCATGCCTCTCGCCGGAGAATGTCAAAGACAGGAAGATCGCGCTTTTTTACAGCTGCCGGGGCGAACCGGATACGCTCGGCATCCACGCGGCACTTTCCGGCTTCGGCGCGCAGTGCTATTTCCCCGCGGTGACCGGCGGTGCGATCCGCATGCGGCGTGTGCCGGGAAGCGGGGAAAGGGCGGGATCATTCCGTCCGGGGGGGCTCGGGATCCCGGAGCCGGACGGACCGGATGAGGAACAGGCATTGATGGACATGGTGATCATCCCCGGGATCGCCTTTTCACCGTCGGGCAGCCGCATCGGCTATGGCAAAGGCTATTATGACCGCTATCTCGCATCCTATCCGCCGGACCGTATTCCGATCCTCATCGCACCGGCATTCGACTTCCAGATCCTGACGGAGATCGAACCATCTCCGCACGATGTCCCGGTCGACATCATCGTGACAGAAAGCCGGATCCTGCATACCGGCATCCGGGAAGCACCGCCGTGCCGAAACCGTGATGTAAAACAGAAGGGTTAATGATATAATATCTCCGGTCACGTTCACATCCGTTCCGGCATCCATACCGGCACCATGAGCCGCTTGCCGCCGTTCGTTTTTGCAGGAGGTCCGATTGAAAAAGACAGCCAGGAGAAGACGCAGGAAGAAGAACCGCATGCTGCCGGTCCTGATCGTAGGGATCTGCGCCGCCGCAGCCATCCTCATCGCCGTATCCATAGGCCGCCCGGGACTTGACGATCCCGCATCGAGCCGCGACGCCTCTTCGGCGGCGGCATCATCTTCGGACCAGACGACTCCGTCGCCGACAGCCGAGCCGGAAACCCGGTTCTGGGGAAATGACATCGACCTGTCATCGGTCCAGAGTCCGCAGCCCTCTTCGTCTAAATTCAAGAAATGGCCTGCCGAGCCCGGATTCCCCGTCCCGGCATATGATCTTTCATCCTTCAAGGCCGCCGCGGGCAGCGCGAAACCTCTCACGGGCGCAGTCGTCTTTCTTGACCCGGGACACGGGGGCGAAGACCTCGGAGCGGTATTCCCCAGAGCGCCGATCGCACCGGAGATCATCGAGAGCAGGATCAACCTGAAGGTCGCTTTCCTGCTCAGGGACCTGTTGGAAGACTCCGGCGCACAGGTCATTCTGACACGGGAAGATGATTATTTTTACAGGCTGTACTACCGTTCGGCCCTGGTCGGAAAGTTCATCCTCGGCGATTTCCTGGACAGGCTGGATGACGGTTCGCCGAACCGCGCGGCCGTCACCGGCTATATCCGCGCGATGGACGATACGATCAAGGTCAATGACAATGATGACCCGGACGGCATCTTTTTCCCGCTCGGGGTAAGCCAGGCGGTGAAGAACATCCTCGACATCGAAGGCGGATACGACCATTGCATTTATCTTTCATTGCACTGCAATGCGTCCGAGACCCCTGATACGATCAGCGGGACCCGGGTCTTCTATGTGTCCAACAGCATGGTTTATAAGAAAGAATCGGTCCTGACCAAATCCATCGTGTATCCGGAATACCAGAATTACAACGACGAAGCACGGCTGCGCCTTTCGACCCTGATTTACGAGAAGATCACCGCAAGCCTTCCGCAGATGGTGTACACCCTGGCAGACGGTGCCATCCAGGAGACCGATTATTCCGTCATCCGGGAGATCAACCTGGTGAGCGCTCTGATCGAGATGGGATTCGTCAACGACACATCGGACAGGGCCGTGCTGCTGGACGACGGCAACCTCGGGATCTACGCCGATTCGATATATGAAGCTGTTCATGACTATTTCTGCAGGTGAACCATGAGGAAAGAGACCGGAGCATCCCGCCTTATTCGTACCGTGTCGATCATTCTGCCGCTGTTTCTCCTGTGCGCGGTTTCCTGCAGGGATCTGTCCCCGACGGATCTGCCCGGGTCGTACGGAGATTCGTCTGCCCCGGGATCCTCGGGAGGATCGGGAGACGGGTATTCCTACGGGAGCAGCCTGGAGGAAAGCAGCGAGGAGGTCAGCAGCGAAGAACCGGACAGCGAGAGCAGCTCTTCACTGGAGCTCTCCGGCGTATCTTCCGAAGCAGAACCGACGCCTGATATCCGGCTGTACCGCTATGTGACCGATACCAGCGCCAATCTCCGAACGGAAGCGTCTTCCGGCTCCGATATCATCAAAAAGCTTGTATACGGGACGAAGCTGCGTTATCTGTCGACCGAGGGCAGCTGGACCCGGGTAGTCACCCTGGATGAAGAATGCGGCTATGTTTTCACCGCGCTTCTGTCTATGAATGAGCCGGAACCGGAAGACCCGGCCCAGACCGATCCGAGGACCCTGCAGAAATGGCCGGAGGAATATACCGTCAGCGGCTTCTACGATGCCATGACCGAAAGCTACGCGGGAAAGTCCACGGGCCCCGGATATCTTCCCCTCAAGGGTATCACCGTCATCCTGGATCCCGGCCATGGCGGGAGAGACGGCGGAGCGGTCTACACATCCGGTTCCGGCAAAATGGTCACGGAGAAGAAAATCAATCTGGACATTGCACTGATCGTTGCCGCAGAACTCGAGAACATGGGTGCGGATGTCGTCTTGACCCGCAGCACCGACATTTATCTCGGTTTGTATGCCAGGGCGGCGATCATCAACATGACCGTCCTGCGAAAGCACCGTGAAATCCTTTCCGCGCAGGGCCTTGACACGGTTTACACCGACAGCCTCATCGCGTCCATGCAATCCGTGATCGACCAGAATTCCGATTCCGAGAGCGGATCGTCGCGCGGCATCATGAAAGGCCTCGGCGCCTGCCCGGATCTGCGGACGCTCTTTGACATTTCGGCAGAACACAAGGACATCATCGTGGTATCGCTGCATTGCAACAGCGTCGCAGGCGCATCCTATGTGAACGGCCTTGAAGTCTATTACGGGACAAACGACAAGATTTATTCGGTTGAAAACAAGCTCCTGCCCAATGAACTCAAGACCAACCCCCTGAATCCCTCGTACCAGATGTACGATGACGCATCCAGACGGCGTTTCGCGTCTGTCCTCCGGGATCTGCTCGAGAGCGAGACGGAATTCGAACTCAGAGGTAATCAGGGGCTCTACCAGGCCAATTTCTGTGTGCTGCGTGAAGCCAATCTTGTCAGCGCCCTGGTCGAAATGGGGTATCTCAGCAACAGCGGTGACCGGGCGTTCCTTACGGATCCGGCCGGACAAAAAAGGATCTCGTACGCGATCGCCAGCGGGATCTACCGCTACTTCTGCGTTCCGGACGAGGGCTGACCCATGTTGCAAATGCAGGGGAATGTGCTATACTCTACGGCAGGAACGGGAAACGCCGGAGAGCCGGCATACGGGACGAAAGGCCACGTGAACATGCATATCGGACCGCAATGGAGAAAGGCCGCCGCGGCGATCCTGGCGCCGCTCATCCTCATGGCTGTTTCCGCCTGCGGCGACGGCGGCGCAGCCGAACCGGTCGCCGTGATCGGCAACGAAGGCATCGCTTTTGCCAGGACCATCGCCACGCAATATCCGTTCCGCAAGGCAGGATCTCCGGAGGAAAGCGCCGTCGCCGGCCTGATCGAAGCACAGCTCCGGGCCTTCGGCTATCAGCCCGAGATACAGGAATGCCGGGACGGCGACCTGTCGACGGTCAATGTGATCGTCAGGATCAAGGGGACAGGGTTCGAGACCGCGGTCAGCGGCATGGCTTCCGGCACGGCTTCCGCTGCTGTGGAGAAGATCAGCCGGAGCGTGATCCTCGGGACTCATTATGACACGCCGCTCGGCACGGAAGATATCGCGAAATACCCGGATTATGACGGGATCAATGACAACGCGTCCGGAGTCGGCGCGCTGATATCGGTGGCGAAAGAACTCAGGTCACGGCGCAACGGATATGACGTCATCCTGGTATTTTTCGGCGCCGGGCATGATGATTTTCTGGGCGCCCGGACATTCGCGGCCTCCATGAGCGCCTCGGACATCGCTTCGGCCGACGCGATGTATTGCGTCGAACGGATCTATGCGGGAGACAAGCTGTACGCCCATGCCGGCCTCAATTCGCTCGAAGCGGGAGAAAAATACCTCAGGCGCAGAAAGCTTTACGAACTTTCGGACGTAGCCATCGCCAACTCCATCGACCTTCGATTCAATGAGTCGGATCTGGATATCGACGCCAACAGCGACGGGACCGAGGATGTTTATCGGGAGATCACGACGACACGATCGGATTATTCGATTTTCGACGAAATGGACATTCCTTGCGTCTTCATGGAGTCTTTCGAATACTTCGAATCATCCGCCGGCGCCCAGACCGAAAGCAAGAACCCCTATTTCGGCGAGACCAAAGGCAGGATCAGCGGAACCAATTACGATTCGCTCGGATACCTTGAAGAAGTCTTTGAAGCGGACAGGCTCGAGACGCGGATCAAGAATTCCGCGTTTCTTCTGGTCGAGGCGATCGCGAAAGGCATGTACCGATAAGGTCAGACGGAGAGATCTCCGCAGCAGTCCATATAGAGGTAAACAGACAGGACATCGCCGGGATGCCACCGGAAGTTCAGGATCTGCATCCTGCCGGGAGCCAGGGTCGATGACAGTTCGTGTCCATGCCCGGTTTTCATCAGAGACGGGTCTTTCATGCAATCCGGCGTTACGGCATCGTCCGGAAGCCGATCCGCAAAAAAACCGGTCAAAAGTAACCCGTTCAGCGTCACGCACGCGTTGACGGCATCGGCAGGCACCCGGAATCCGACACTGAAACGCCGGGGACAGCCAAGATGAAAGCGGAATTCGTGGATCCCGGTGGAGGGCGATGGCGCGCGCACTGACACATCCAGCCGGTCACCGCCCGGATCACCGATCGAAAGCGACTGACCGTCCCGGAGCAGGGCAAGATCCTCCGTGCCGGCGGAAGAGCCATCCCCGCCGTCATCGGATGCAGCCGCTTGTCCCGCCTGGAGCCACTCTGCCACCGAAGCACCTCCGGATGATCCGCCGCATCGGTCCATACCGGAAGGCTTCATCCGATATGCATACTACCATATCGGTCCGCGGATGACAAACAGCCGGCATTCTGCTATGATTTTACCGTAATGAAGGAACCGGCAGATTCCGGGAGACCGACATGATCCGATCCGCATCTTCCGCCTATATCCATGTACCGTTCTGCCGCAGCAAATGTTTTTACTGCGATTTCAATTCCTATGCGGGAAAAGATAGCCTGATCGACGGATATTTCGGCGCGCTGCTCCGGGAGATCCGGATGTTCTCCGAAAAGCTTAAGTCCGATTCGGAGATCGGCATCGTTCCGCTTCGTACGATTTTTTTCGGCGGAGGGACGCCCACCTATGTGGAGCCCCACTGGATCCGGGAAGTCCTTGAATCGCTGGACAGATACTTCGGGATCGGTCCGGATTGCGAGATCACGATCGAGTGCAATCCCGGTACCGCCGATGAGAGGAAAATCGGCGAATACCGGTCGGCCGGCGTCAACCGGATCAGCATCGGCCTCCAGTCCGCATCAGGACGTCTTCTCGAGATGGTCGGACGGACTCACCGGGCGGAGGATTTCGTGCGGACGATCGAAGCGTTTTTCCGCGCGGGCTTCGTCAATATCGGCGTCGACCTGATGGAAGGGCTCCCGGGGCAGACCCAGGCGGATCTTGCCGAATCCCTGGAATTCGTAACATCCTACGACATCAGGCATCTATCGCTCTACGCGCTTTCGATCGAACCGGGCACGGTTTTTCACGACCTGTATTCGAGGGACGACAGCAGTTTACCGGACTCCGAAGCCGAGCGGGAGATGTACCATCAGTCGATCGAAACGCTGCGCCGGAAGGGTTTCGAGCACTATGAAATCAGTAATTTCGCAAAGCCGGGTTTCCGTTGCCGGCACAATGTTTCATGCTGGGAAGGGGAGGAATATTTCGGATTCGGCGCGGGCGCGCATTCCTATTTCAATCGCATGCGCTACTCCAATATACCCGAAATCGAATGCTATATCAGCCAGGTCGCTTCGGCCGGGTCATGGGCTCCGTCCGATGAAATCATCCTCAGGGACGAGGATATGAAAGCTGAGTTTTTCATGCTGGGGTTCCGTCTGTTGGACGGGGTCGGCAGGGAACGGTTCGACCGTACTTTCGGCGGAGGGTTCGAGGAATTCCTGCCGCGCATCGAGTCTCTGATCCGCCGGGGGCTGGTTTGCCGTTCCGGTGGAATGTACCGTCTGACCGGCACCGGACTGGATTACGCGAACCGGGTCTTCGTGGAATTTGTCTGACTTCCGGGCATTTTCGTCCGGACTTCCGGGTATTTTCAGGGTTGCATCTGCTGCTGTTTTATTATATGATAAATTGTATACAATTATGGGAGGCATGGCATGGGCTGCAATCTTGCGCAGAAAATCATCAGGGAACACCTGCTGTCCGGAGAGATGGTCCCAGGAAGGGAAATCGCGGTCCGGATCGATCAGACGCTGACGCAGGATTCCACGGGGACGATGGCGTATCTTCAATTCGAGGCGATCGGGATCCCGAGGGTCCGCACGAAGCGATCGGTGGCGTATATCGACCATAATACCCTGCAGACCGGCTTCGAAAACGCGGACGACCATAAGTACATCCAGACGGTTGCGTCGAAATACGGGATTTTGTTTTCCAAACCGGGGAACGGCGTTTGCCATCAGGTGCACATCGAGCGATTTGCGGTCCCGGGACAGACCCTGCTCGGATCGGACAGCCATACCCCGACCTGCGGAGGTCTCGGCATGCTGGCGATCGGGGCCGGAGGGCTCGATGTCGCCGTCGCCATGGGCGGCGGACCGTACTACATCACCATGCCGGGCATCTGCGCCATCGAGCTGACCGGCAGGCTTCCCGACTGGGTCGGCGCCAAGGACATCATCCTCGAGATCCTGCGCCGAATGACCGTCAAGGGCGGCGTCGGCAAGATCATCGAATACCGCGGCGACGGCCTGGCCTTCCTTTCCGTCCCCGAAAGAGCCACGATCGCCAACATGGGCGCGGAACTCGGCGCGACGACCTCCATTTTCCCGGCCGACGGCGTGACGCGGGCTTTCATGAGAGCCCAGGGCAGGGAAGAGGATTTTACGGAGCTTCAGCCCGACGCGGATGCGTCGTATGACGAGACCATTACGATCGACCTTTCGACCCTCGTGCCCCTTGCCGCGAAGCCGCACAGCCCGGACAATGTCGACACGGTCCGCGCCATCGGACCGATCGCGGTCGACCAGGTCTGCATCGGCAGCTGCACGAATTCATCCCTTCTGGACATGATGAAGACCGCTTGGATCCTCAGAGGCAGGACGGTCCACCCGGATGTCTCCCTTGTGATCGCCCCCGGCTCCAGGCAGGTCCTCAACATGCTGGCAAAAAGCGGCGCTCTCTCCGACATGATCTCCGCAGGCGCGAGGATCCTCGAAGCGGCCTGCGGCCCGTGCATCGGGATGGGACAGTCTCCGAAGAGCAACGCGGTATCCCTTCGGACCAACAACCGCAATTTTTACGCGCGCAGCGGGACAGCGTCCGCGCAGGTCTATCTCGTCAGCCCCGAAACGGCCGCCCTGAGCGCCGTCAACGGATACCTGTCCGACCCGTCGGTACTAGGCCCGATGCCGTCTTTCCCCATGCCGGAGACATTCGAAATCAATGACAACCTCATCATCCTGCCGGAGCCGCCCGGCAACAGTGTGGAAATCGTCCGCGGGCCGAACATCAGGCCTTTCCCTGTCAACAAGCCATTGCAGGGCGATCTCGAGGGCGAAGTGCTGATCCTCCTCGAAGACAACATCACGACCGACCATATCATGCCATCCAATGCAAAGTTGCTTCCATACCGCTCGAATGTTCCGTATCTCGCCGACTTCTGCCTGACCCCGTGCGATCCCGGCTTCCCGGCAAGGGCAAAAGAAAAGGGCGGGGGCATCATCGTCGCAGGAGCCAATTACGGACAGGGGTCCAGCAGGGAACACGCAGCGCTTGCCCCGCTGCAGCTCGGCATCCGGGCTGTCCTGGCGGTGTCCTTTGCCAGGATCCACAAGGCCAACCTGATCAACAGCGGCATCCTCCCGCTGACCTTTGCGGACAGCGGAGAACATTCCCGGATCCGCATGGGAGATGTCTTGAGGATCTCCGACGCCGCAGCGTATTTCACTCAGGGCGGAGAAATCCGGATCCCGGTGGAAAACCGGACGCAGGGGTACACGTTCGAAACGCGGATCGATGTATCCGACCGTCAGGCAGGCATCCTCCTCGCAGGGGGGATGCTCAACTATACCAGAGAATAGGCGGTACCGGCATGCAGCAGGTCAAGCATGGCATGCTCCGCGTCGATGTGTACAACCGGATCGCGGAGAATATCCTGAATCAGACATACCGGCAGGGGGAAGCCCTTACGGAGGACCGGATTTCGAAATCGCTGGGCGTCAGCAGGACGCCCGTCCGGGAAGCCTTCGCCCAGCTGGACATGGACGGGCTGGTCGACGCGATCCCCAATAAAGGGGTGGTGGTCCGGGGCTTGAGCCTGCAGGACATCAAGGATATGTACGACATCCGCTCCCATATCGAAGGGATCGCGGCGAGAAGGGCATGCGAAAGCATCACCCGCGAATCACTGGAGAACATACAGAATGTCCTGGACCGCGAAAAGGACCTGGCGGACCGCAAGGATATTCCCGAATTCCAGCGATCCGATTATGAATTCCATGACGCGATCATCCGGGCGAGCGGAAGCCGCTTTTTCGAAATCCAGCTCGCGACGCTGATGCAGCACACGCGTATCGCGAGAACCCGCTCCCTGGCTTCGGGGACCCGGGCCGCACGGGCTTTCGCAGAGCACTGCGGGATTTACGAGGCGATACGGGACAAAGACAGCAACCGGGCACAGAAGATGATGGAAGACCATGTCAGGCATGCAAAGGAAAGTTTTATCCAGACATTGATGGAGAAGGAGATGATATAAATGACAGAGGCTAAGTACGACAAAGACGCTTTGTTCGCTGAACTGGTGACGGATGCGGCTTCCAACGCGCAGATCGACCCGGCGCTTTTCGCAAGGTACAACGTCAAGAGAGGCCTGCGCAACGATGACGGGACCGGCGTTCTTGTCGGCCTGACCGAAGTCGGCGAAGTTTTCTCCTATATCATGGACGACAACGAGCGGATCCCGGTCGAAGGCCGGCTCTTTTACAGGGGCATCGAGATCAACAGCCTCGTCAACGGTTTTTACCAGGAAAAGCGGTACGGGTTCGAGGAGTGCGTCTATCTGCTGCTTTTCGGGCAGCTCCCGACGAAGGAGCAGCTTGTGAAATTCGAGAAGCTGATGGCGGCCACGCGCAGCCTTCCGTATAATTTCACCGAAGACATGATCATGAAGGCGCCAAGCCCGGATATCATGAACAAGCTCGCGCGGACCTACCTTGCCCTGTATTCCTATGACAGCGATCCGGACAGCACGGACATCGAAAATGTCCTGAGGCAGTGCATATTGATGATATCCGTGACCCCGATGCTGATTTCCTACGCCTATATGGCCAAAAAGCACTACATTGACCGGGAGAGCCTGTTCATCCACTCCCCCAGGCCGGAATACAACACGGCGCAGAACATCCTTCACCTGATCCGTCCGGATGGAAAATTCACCGAGCTGGAGGCCAGAGTCCTTGACCTTGCCCTCGTTCTGCACGCGGAACACGGCGGAGGCAACAACTCGACATTCGTCACCCACGCGGTGTCATCGACCGGATCGGACTCCTTCGCGGTCATGGCTTCCGCCGTCGGTTCGCTGAAAGGCCCGCAGCACGGCGGCGCGAGCGGCAAGGCCTACGACATGATGCAGGACCTGAAAGCCAGTGTCAGGAACTGGCGGAGCGAGATCGAAGTCGAGAATTATCTGACCGCGATCCTGAATAAGGAAGCATACGACCGTTCCGGCCTGATTTACGGTGTCGGCCATGCCGTCTACACGGTTTCGGACCCGAGGGCGAAGCTCCTGCGCGATTACGCGCGCGCCCTTGCGTTCGAAGCGGGAAGGGAAGACGAATACGAGCTGTATACGATCACCGAACGCCTGGCGCCTGAAGTCTTCTACCGTGTCAAGAAAAACAACAAGGTCGTCTGCGCCAACGTGGATTTCTATTCCGGCTTCGTCTATGATATGCTCCGGATCCCGCACGAGCTTTTCACTCCGATTTTTGCGGCAGCCAGGATCGCCGGATGGAGCGCGCACCGCATTGAGGAAATCGTCAGCGGCGGCAGGATCCTCCGTCCTGCGTACAAATGCGTCATGAAGCGCCGCGAATACACGCCGATGGACAAGCGAGGCTGAAAATGCTGCTCCGGCGGCGATCCGGGACGGTTCTCCGCCGAGACGGCGTTTCTTTCTACATTTGTTAACATAATCCGGGATGATTTGCCTAATTTTTGACTAAAAATGTTTAGTCATTACGGTATAATGTAATTAATCGGGTAATTCATCTGTAATTGTAGGAAGGGGGTAAACAACATGTACCAGGAAAATGAATTCAAGATTTCCGAATCCGAGTGGCTTGTCATGCACGCGATCTGGAACAGGCAGCAGCCGATGTATATGGGGGAAATCGTCAAGGCTCTCAGCAACACACCCTGGAGCAGAACAACGATCCAGACCATGGTTTCCAGGCTCGTATTGAAGAAGGTCGTTGGGACGAACAGGACGGGCTATGCTTTCCTGTATTATCCGCTTGTCAATAGAGAAGAAGCTTTGAAGTCTTTCACGGAAACATTCGTCAGGCGCGTATACAACGGTAATGCCGCGATGCTGGTCAACGAGCTGGTCACCGGCAATTATCTTTCGGTCGAGGATCGCAAGACGCTGAAAAAGCTACTGTAAAAAGCATCTTGGACTCTGTAAATGAAAAAGAGGCTTCGAAGCCTCTTTTTTCTTGGTGACCCTAAGGAGAATTGAACTCCTGATTCCGCCTTGAGAGGGCGGCGTCTTGACCGCTTGACCATAGGGCCGCGCAATGCGTGGTTGATTATATCATTGCTAATTTTATTATGCAAGTATAAAATATCCCTGTATTTTATGCATCGAAAGGACCCGGAGTGCAGCCATGGAGCATGATTCGATCGTCATCAAAGGTGCACGCGAGCACAATCTGAAGAACATCGACCTGACGATCCCGCGGGACAAGCTGGTCGTCCTGACCGGTCTTTCGGGTTCGGGCAAATCCTCCCTGGCCTTTGACACGATTTACGCCGAAGGGCAGCGCCGGTATGTGGAATCGCTGTCTTCTTATGCCCGGCAGTTCCTCGGACAGATGGAGAAACCGGATGTCGATTCGATTGACGGGCTTTCCCCTGCGATCTCGATCGACCAGAAGACGACCAGCAAGAACCCGCGGTCGACCGTCGGTACCGTCACCGAGATCTACGATTATCTGCGTCTGCTGTATGCGCGCGTCGGGACGCCCCATTGCCCGGAGTGCGGCAAACTGATCGAACAGCAATCGGTCGACCAAATCGTGGATGCCCTGACCCGTTATCCGGAAGGGACACGTCTACTGATCCTGGCGCCCGTGATACGGGGCAGGAAGGGCGAATACGCACGGCTGCTCGACGATCTCCGTAAGGACGGCTATTCCAGGGTCCGGATCGACGGCGAATACCGGGAGCTTGACGAGGAGATCGTGCTGGAGAAGAACCGGAAGCACACGATCGAGGCCGTCATCGACCGGATCATCCTGCGGCCGGACATTTCCGGTAGGATCGCGGATTCGGTGGAAACCGCGACGCGCCTGTCGGATGGCGTCGTCCAGGCGGTGGTGCGGATCCCGATCCCGGAGACCGATCCGGACGAAAACGAGCTCCGTTTTGAAGAAAGCGAGCATTTCTTTTCGCAGAAATTCGCCTGCCCGGACTGCGAGATCAGCTTTGACGAACTGGCCCCGCGGATGTTTTCTTTCAACAATCCGTTCGGCGCCTGTCCGAATTGCCTCGGACTCGGGACCATGCTGGACATCGATCCCGACCTGGTCGTCGCCGATCCCATGCTTTCGCTCAACGAGGGCGCCATCGTCGCCGGGGGAGGGAATTTCAGCGATCCCGATTCATGGGCCAGATCCTTCATCGAGGCGCTGGCGGCGAAATACCGCTTTTCTCTCGACACCCCCTATTACAAGCTTCCCGAACGGATCCGTAAAATCATCATGTACGGCAACGGCGGCGAGATCCTGTCCATCGACACGACCAACAGCAAATATTCACACGGGCCGGAATACCGGGCTGATTTCAAGGGGATCGTCCCCATCATGGAGAGACGGTACCGGGAGACGTCTTCCGAGGACATGAAGGAATACTACGAGCAGTTCATGTCCAGGACACCTTGTCCGGTTTGCCGGGGGGCCCGGCTGAAGAAGGAAAGCCTGTCGGTCCTGATCGGAGGGAAAAACATCTATGAGCTGACCTGCCTTCCGATCGAAAAATCGCGCAGGTTCCTGTCCAGGCTCCATCTGAGCGAGCGAAAAACCATCATCGCGGAACGGATCCTCAAGGAAATCGACGCGCGGCTTGGATTTCTGGCCGATGTCGGGCTGGAATACATGACGCTCGCCCGGAGCTCCGCGACGCTTTCAGGCGGCGAGGCGCAGCGGATCCGGCTTGCCACCCAGATCGGTTCGGGCCTGATGGGCGTCCTGTACATCCTGGATGAGCCGAGCATCGGACTGCACCAGAAGGACAACATGCGCCTCCTCGCGACTCTCAAGAAGCTGCGGGACCTCGGCAACACGGTCCTCGTGGTCGAGCATGACGAGGAAACGATGATGGAGTCGGACTATATCGTGGACATGGGGCCGCTTGCCGGCGAATCGGGGGGATATGTCGTCGCGGCGGGGACGGTCCGGGAGATCATGGCGTGCCCGCAGTCGATCACGGGACAATACCTGAGCGGCACCCGCAGCATCGGCGTACCTGAGCGGAGACGGACGGGGAGCGGAAAATTCCTGACGGTTTTCGGTGCGAGGGAGAACAACCTCAAGAATATCACGGTGAAGATCCCCCTGGGCATCATGACCTGCATCACAGGGGTATCGGGATCCGGCAAGAGTTCTCTGGTCAACGGGATCATCCTCAACAAGCTGATGGCCGAGCTCAACGGAGCCCGGCGGAGCGGCGGCCAGTGCGACGGGATCGCCGGCGCGGAGCATCTGGACAAGGTGATCGCGATCGACCAGTCGCCGATCGGCAGGACGCCGCGGTCGAACCCGGCAACTTATACGGGCGTATTCGATTTCATCCGGGGACTTTTCGCCGAAACACCTGACGCCAGGGCAAGAGGGTACCGTCAGGGCCGCTTCAGCTTCAATGTCAAGGGCGGACGATGCGAGGCCTGCTCCGGCGACGGGGTCAACAAGATCGAAATGCATTTTCTGCCGGACATCTATGTGACATGCGATGTCTGCAAGGGCAGGCGCTACAACCGCGAGACGCTTGAGGTGAAATACAAAGGCAAGAACATCTCGGATGTGCTGGACATGACTGTCAGCGAAGCGGTCGGATTTTTCTCGGCCATCCCCAGGATCCACCGCAAGCTGGTCACGCTCGATGAGGTCGGGCTCGGGTACATCCGGCTTGGACAGCCGTCGACGCAGCTTTCCGGCGGCGAGGCGCAGCGGGTGAAGCTGGCCTCCGAGCTCTCCAGGCGCGGCACCGGCAGCACCCTGTACATCTTGGACGAGCCGACGACCGGACTGCACATCGCAGATGTCCACAAGCTTGTGGACATCCTGGACCGCCTGACCGACAGCGGCAACACCGTGATCGTGATCGAGCACAATCTAGAGCTGATCAAGACGGCGGACTACATCATCGACCTGGGCCCCGACGGAGGGGATGCCGGCGGAGAGATCGTAACAGCCGGTACGCCGGAAGAGGTGGCGATGTGCGACAATTCCTATACTGGACAGTACCTGCGTAAACTATTACAATGAAAATATACAGATCCCGCGGACGTGATGCCGCGGCACAGGATGCGAAAGGCACGAACCGATGACAAAATGCTCCGTATGCAAAAAAAACATGGCTGTGGTATTTACTACCCGTTTTGAGAATGGCCGGAAGTACAACGAAGGCCTGTGCCTCAAATGCGCTTACAAGTCCGGGCTCGGAGCCATGGATGATATATTTTCCAAAGCCGGGGTCAACGAATCCAATATCGACGAGATCACCGAACGGCTGAACACCGTCATGGAGAATTCAAGCTTCGAGACGCCGGATCATTTTCTCAAATCGCTGATCGAGAGTTCGCTGGACGGCGACGCGTCTTTTTCCGATATCGGCAGCCCGGGCGATATGGAGGAGCCGGATGCCCTGCGCGACGGCGCGGATGCCGACACCGGACCGCTCCTGCCTGCGGCGACCGCCATTTCAGGCGGTGAGGAATCCGCGGACGAGCTGCCGGTGAAAGAGGGGGAGCCCCGGCGCAAGATCATCACGGAGAAAGAGCCGCCGAAAGCCAATCCCAAGCGCAAATACCTCGAGCAATTCGGAAGCAACCTTACCATGAAGGCTGCAGAGGGCCGGGTCGACCGGATCGTCGGCAGAGAGGGTGAACTGGAACGGGTCATCCAGATCCTCAACCGGCGAACGAAGAACAACCCCGTGCTGCTCGGCGAGCCCGGTGTCGGAAAGACGGCGATTGCCGAAGGGCTTGCCGTCCGCATCTCCGAAGGTCGGGTGCCGGTCAAGCTCAGGAACCTCGAGGTGTATCTGCTGGATCTCACCGCGATGGTCGCGGGGACGCAGTTCCGGGGGCAGTTCGAGAGCCGGATGAAAGGGGTCGTCGATGAAGCGCGCAAGGCCGGGAACATCGTTCTCGTGATCGACGAACTGCACAACATCATGGGGGCGGGGGATGCCGAGGGCGCGATGAATGCCGCCAACATCCTCAAGCCGGCCCTTGCCAAGGGTGACATCAAGGTCCTCGGATCCACGACGCTGGACGAATACCGGCGCTTCATCGAGAAGGATTCCGCCCTGGAACGAAGGTTCCAGCAGGTTATCGTCAAGGAGCCCAGCGTGGAGGAATCGATCGAGATCCTCAAGGGCGTGAAGGACTATTATGAGGAGCACCACGGCGTGGTGTATGACGACAGCGTGATCGAAGCGGCGGTCGTCCTTTCCGAGCGCTACATCACGGATCGGTATCTCCCCGACAAGGCCATCGATCTGCTGGATGAGGCGGGATCGAGAGCCAATCTCGAGGACCGGAACCGTAACGAGATCTATGATGTCAAGGCCCGGATCGAGTCCCTCGAAAGCTCGCGCCGGACGATCGAGACCATGCTCGAAGAGCGTCGGGACGATGTGAAGCTGTATGAGTACCAGGCGGATATCAAGGCCAAGCTTTGCAGGGAGCAGGAGCGCTGCGATGAACTGGAGAGCGGCTATCAGCCTGTCGTGATCACGACCGAGGACATTGCGCGGGTCGTCGAGATGTGGACGGGGATCCCTGTCCAGAGGGTCAGCGAAAGCGAGTCGGACAAGCTGCTGAATCTCGAGGAGCGGCTGCACGAGAGGGTCATCGGACAAGACGCAGCCGTCAGGGCGCTTGCCGGAGCGATCCGCAGGAACCGGGCCGGCTTCGCGCGAAAGCATAAGCCTTCGTCGTTCATTTTCGTCGGCCCGACCGGCGTCGGCAAGACCGAATTGGTCAAAGCGCTGGCCTGGGCGCTCTTCGGATCGGAGAACAACATGGTCCGTTTCGACATGTCGGAATTCATGGAGGCCCACACGGTCAGCAAGCTGATCGGCTCGCCGCCCGGCTATGTCGGTTTCGACGATGGCGGGCAGCTGACGGAGAAGATCCGCCGCAATCCGTACAGCGTGATCCTGCTCGACGAGATCGAGAAAGCCCACCCGGATGTATTCAACATGCTGCTGCAGATCCTTGACGACGGCAGGCTGACCGACAGCCACGGGCGTGTCGTCAATTTTGAAAATACGGTCATCGTCATGACATCCAACGCCGGCACGTCTCTGAAGAACAACGCGATCGGATTCGGTGCCGGCACCCGCGATGCCCTGGAGAGCAGGGTCGAGTCCATCCTCAAGGACATTTTCAGGCCGGAATTCCTCAACCGGATCGATGAGATCATCATCTTCAGCGAACTGACCCGGGAAGAGCTGCGGAAGATCTGCGACCTGATGATGAAAGAGATCTATGAATCGATGGCGGCAAAAAAGATCCGCTTCATCGTGACGGACGAGGTGAAGGATTTTCTCACCGAAAAGGGGTACGACAGTAAGTTCGGCGCGCGGCCGCTCCGCAAGACGATACGCCGGTACATCGAAGACCCGCTGACCGACATGACCCTGCGGGGGTCGCTTGCCGGCGTGATCGGCGTATCCGCGGTCATGCGCGGCGGCGCGGTCGCCTTCGACACTCTGTGATCCGTGTTCTCCCTGCCGGCTTGACAGCTTCTCAGGTGCGGTAGCTTCCGTTGATCTTGATATAGTCGTAGGTCAGGTCGCATGTCCAGATCGTGTCGCTGTATGTCCCATCTTTGAGATCGATGGTGATGAGGATCTCATGCTCAGCCAGGATCTCCGCAGCCCTGGCTTCGTCGAAATCCACCGCTGTCCCGCCGGAACACACCGTCAGATTGCCGAGCATGATCGTTACCCGGCCGGGGTCGAAACTCGCACCGGAATACCCGGCGGCTGTCAGGATGCGGCCCCAGTTGGCGTCTTCGCCGAACATCGTGGTCTTGACCAGCGGGGATTTCGCGACCGCCTGCAGGATCTTCAGCGCATCCTCCGGCGTACCGGCATGAAGGACCCGGACCTCGAGCAATTTGGTCGCTCCTTCGCCGTCCGCGGCGATCTCCCGGGCAAGTCCAACGCAAACCGTCTCGAGCCCCTTGAGAAACCTGCGGTATTCCTTCGAATCTCGTGATTCGATCCGGATGTTACCCGCCTGACCGTTGGCAAGAAGGATGACCATGTCGCATACACTGGTGTCCCCGTCGACGCAGACCCGGTTGAAGCTGCGTCCGGTGACTTCGGACAAAGCTTCCTTCATCAGCACGGGGTCGATCGAACAGTCGGTCGTGAGGATGCCGATCATGGTGGCCATGTTCGGATGGATCATACCGGATCCCTTGGCCATTCCGGCGACCGTCACAACGGAATCGCCCGCCCGGAAACGGACACAGTGCTCCTTGGGGACCGTATCGGTCGTCATGATCGCGAGTTCGGCAAGATGCCCGGACTCCTCGCCGGCGCCAAGGGAAGAGACCGCCTTGAGGATGCCGCTCCGGATCTTGTCCATCGGAAGCGGGCGGCCGATCACCCCGGTCGATCCGGTCAGGACATTCTCCGGTCCGCAGGACAGGTGTCCGGCCAGGACCGAGGCTATCTCGCGGGCGTCCGCATCACCGCGTGCCCCGAGGCAGGCATTGGCGTTTCCGCTGTTGACGACGACGGCACGTGCTTTTGACCGCCCGATCACATCCATCGACCATTTCAGCGAATGCCCCTTGACCAGATTTTGCGTAAAAACACCGCAAGCGTCTGCGGGGACTTCGGAGACGACCAGGGCAAGGTCAAGATCCCCGGTTTTCTTGAGCCCGCAGGCGACGCCTGATGCGTAAAAACCCTTCGGCGAATTGATGGCTCCGTCCACGATCTGCATTTCTTCCGACATAATTTTGCTCCCGTCCTGAATTTGAATCCATTATACCAAAAAGGGTGAAATCCGTTTGCAATTTATTTCAAACTGTTCCATAATAATGATTGCTGTAACGGCGGTGGTCCGCCGTCCGCGCATATGCTGCGGAGCGGTGCGCAGGGGACAGGGCAGGCAGGGAGGACATCCTATGTGGACAAGAACAGAGCTTAAGGACCGGGCGAAAGCCCAGATGCGCGGGCGCTACTGGACCTATCTCGGCGTATCGCTGATCCCGTTTCTGGTTTCCTTTATCGTCAACATTCCCATTTCCGTGATCTACGAGATCCTTCTATTCATATTCACATTCGGCGGGATCATCGGCGGGACGGTCCCCGGCGGTTTTTTCGATCGCCTGACGGAAGCCAACCCTCAGACATTCCAGGATTTTCTGAATGTGCTCAACCAATCGGATATCGGATCTCTGCTGGCATCTTTCCTGATCCCCTACCTATTCATGTTCATCTGTACGATCCTGATCTCGATCCTTATCATGAAGCCTCTCCAGGTAGGGATCATGCGATGGTATATCCGGGCCAGGGAAGACCGCACGATAAAGACGAACCTGTGTTTTACCCCGTTCAGAAGGCATTCCTACGGCGCGACGACCGCCGCCATGCTGTATTATTCGGTTTGGATTTTCCTCTGGTCGCTCCTGCTGTACATTCCGGCTGTCTTCCGTTTCTACGCATACAGGATGACGCCTTTTATCCTCGCGGACAATCCCCGCATCGGAGCGCGGAGAGCGCTGAGGCTCAGCATCGACATGACGAAAGGGCACAGGCTGGATCTGTTTGTTCTCGACCTCTCGTTCGCCGGCTGGTTCCTTCTGGGCAACATTGCTTGCGGGATCGGCCTGTTCGGCGTGGTCCCCTATTATTATGCCGTTTATGCCGAAGTTTATGATGCCATCAAGCGAGAGGCCGTGGAGAAGGGGCTCTGCACGATGGAAGAACTCGGATATGTCGCGGTGAGCGTACCTTCGGAAACAGCGCAGGCGTTTTCTTCGGAAACAGCGCAGGCGCTTCCTTCCTGAGACCGGGGTGCGTACCATGCAGAGCACTCCACCGATCTCCGGACAGAACAGAGATTATGATGTCATCATCATCGGCAGCGGTGTTTCGGGCATTTTCGCCGGCTATGAGCTGGCCAGCCGCAGCGGACTGAAAACCGCGATCCTGGAACAGGGCAGCGACATAGCCAGAAGGTCCTGCCCGATCGTTGACAAGAAGACCGACAGCTGCATCAACTGTACATCCTGTGCCATCATGCGTGGCTTCGGCGGCGCGGGCGCCTTTTCCGACGGCAAGTTTAATTTCACCACGGAATTCGGAGGATGGCTGACCGATTATCTTCCGGACGCCACGGTAATGGAAATGATCGAGTATGTGGATTCGGTCAACCGACGGTTCGGTGCGACCGACGAGGTCTTCTCGACCTACACGCCGGCTGCCGACATCATTCGCCAGAGGGCGCTCGGATATGACCTGCATCTGCTTGACGCGAAGTGCAAGCATCTCGGAACCGAAAGAAACCGGGAGATCCTGACCGCCCAGTCCGGCTGGCTCCATGAGCATCTGGACCTTCGCTGCAACACCAAGGTCATCAGCATCGACGTGTCCGAAAGGGAAAACGACGGATTCACGCTCGAGACCAGCGACGGGCCGTATCATTGCAGATACCTTGTCGTGGCACCGGGCAGGGCGGGGGCTGAATGGTTTGCCGGACAGTGCCGCAAGCTCTCAATGGATCTGGTCAACAACCAGGTGGACATCGGGGTGCGCGTGGAAGTGCCGGCGGCCGTTTACAAGGACATCACCGACGCTGTCTACGAAGCCAAGCTCCAGTACCGCACCAGGCAATACAAGGATCTCGTCAGGACGTTCTGCATGAATCCATACGGCTATGTCGTCACCGAAAACACGGACGGCATCATCACCGTGAATGGCCACAGCTACACCGATCCGAAAATGCGCAGCGGGAATACGAATTTTGCGCTGCTGGTCAGCAATAAATTCACATCGCCATTCAAGGAGCCGTATCAGTACGGCAAGCGTATCGCCACGCTGTCAAATCTCCTGGGCGGCGGAGTGATCGTCCAGCGGTTCGGCGACCTCATCGACGGCAGGAGGACGAACCAGCACCGGCTCGAGCAGGGCTTCCTGAAGCCCACGCTCGACGCCACCCCGGGCGATCTCAGTCTCGTTCTGCCCAAGCGCCATCTGGACAATATCATCGAAATGATCTACACGCTTGACAAGCTTGCGCCGGGCACAGCCAATCATGACACCCTGCTTTACGGCGTTGAAGTCAAATTCTACAGCTCACGGCTCATCCTGAGCAGCGAACTCGAGACCGGGATCCGGAACATGTACGCGGTCGGGGACGGCGCCGGCATCACGCGCGGGCTCTCGCAGGCCGGCGCGAGCGGGGTGATCGCCGCGCGGAGCATCCTGTCGCGGATCGAAAAAGAACAGGGAAGGTGATCGGCATGGAGAAGGGTAGAAAACTTTATCTGGTGGGCAACGCCCATATCGACCACATCTGGCTCTGGCGCTGGCAGGAAGGGTACGCCGAGATCAAGGCGACATTCCGTTCCGCCCTGGACCGCATGAACGAATTCCCTGAATTCATTTTCAGCTGCGCGGGCGCTTCGTATTACCAATGGGTCGAAGAAAATTGCCCCGAAATGTTCGAGGAGATCCGCCGAAGGGTCCGGGAGGGGCGATGGGTGATCGTCGGCGGCTGGTGGGTCCAGCCGGACTGCAATCTGGCGTCCGGTGAGTCGTACGCGCGCCACGGCCTGTACAGCCAACGCTATTTCAAAGAAAAATTCGGCGTGACGGCCAGGACAGGATACAATCTCGATTCCTTCGGCCACAGCGGCATGCTGCCGCAGATCCTGCGCAAGAGCGGCATGGAGAATTACGTATTCATGCGTCCGAACAAGCGTGAGAATGCAAGGATCCCCGATCTCTTCGAATGGGAAAGCGAAGACGGCAGCCGCGTCATGACATTCCGGCTTCCTCATTCCTATGCCTTCTGGGACAGCGAGCTGGACCCGGAAGCGGAAGGCTCCATCGAAAAGCAGAAAATCATCACGACCATGAAGCTCGCGGAAGAAAAGGACATGGATTTCATGGTGTTCTACGGCGTGGGGAACCACGGCGGCGGGCCGACGATCCGGAGCATCCGCGATTTGATGCATTATCAGGACATTTATGGGAAAGACCGGATCCTCTTCAGTTCGCCCGACGCGTATTTCTGTGCTGCCAGGGAGAACGGCCTTGCTCTTCCGGTCTATCATGATGATTTCCAGCATCACTCCACCGGATGCTATTCCGCCCACTCCGAAGTCAAAAAGCTGAACCGTCGTGTGGAGAACCGTCTGCTGACCGCGGAAAAGTTCCATGCCGTTTCCGGCATCCTGTGCGGAAATCCCGACAGGCAGCGTGAATTGTCGGAAGCATGGAAAAATGTCATGTCCAATCAGTTCCATGATGCCTACTGCGGCACCAGCATTGAGTCCGCATACGATGATATCCGGGAGCTGTACGGCGAATCGCTCAGCCGCGGCGCAAAAGTCCTCAACGATGCGCTGCAGAAAATCTCCTGGTCGATCGACACATCCGTGGCGGGCGTCACAAGCCTTGACAAGAAAGATGACATCCGGATCTGGGAACAGGACAACAAAGGGGTTCCCGTCGTGGTGTTCAACCCGAATTCCTGGTCGGTGCGGATCCCTGTCCAGGTGAACAAGACCGTGCGCAAAGTGACCGACCGGGATGGGAAGATCCTCGAGATCCAGCATGTGAGAGGCGCGCACACCCAGGAAGATTATGACAAATGGGAAACACTCTTTTACGGGGACATCCCTGCGATGGGGTATACCGTGTTCTGGATTTTCAGGGCGCTGGGGATGCCGACATATAAGCCCTGCATCCCGCCGGACAGATCGCCCTGCAGGATCGAGAACGATTGGGCGATCCTCGAGATCGAGCGGCATACCGGCCATATCAGCCGCTGGTTCGATAAAAGGAACGGCGTCGACATCCTGTCCGGCAAAGGGGCGGTCCCGATCGCTGTCGACGAATACCCCTGCTCGCCGTGGGGCGGCTTTTCCGAATACCGCAAGCAGGTCGGAGTGTTTTCGGATGCCGAGGTCGAATGGCTCGAAGACGGCCCGGTGCGCAGCCGGATCCGTGTGACCAGCCGGTACAACCGGTCGGAGATCCGCCAGGAGTTCATGCTGTATAAGGAGAGCCCGGACCTGGAAGTCCGCGTGCGGCTTGACTGGCGCGAAAAATACAAGATGCTCAAGCTCTCATTCCCGGTCGGCGTCAGCAGCCCGGAAGCCGTCTACGAGATCCCGTACGGTTTTATCCGCCGGCCTGTCAACGGCCAGGAAGAACCCGGCCAGCAGTGGCTTGACGTAACGGGGACCCTTGCAGAGAGCGGCGGACGGTACGGACTGACTCTTCTCAACGACTGCAAATACGGATTCGATGTCAAGGACAACGACATGCGGATGACCGTAGCCCGCAGCCCGGCATATTCGACCGGAGGAAATGTTGATGACCGGTATCTGGAGCATCTTGACCAGGGGATCCAGACATTCACCTATGTCTTATCGCCCCATACAGGGGAATGGAGCGGGAGCCGCTCGGTCCGCAAGGCCTGCGGGCTGAACGCTCCGGTCGAACAGGTGGTCGAGACATACCACCGGGGACCTTTGCCTTCATCCTTCGAAGGGATCCGCATATCATCTGAGCAGGTAACTGCAGTTGTTTTCAAAAGAGCTGAAGATGGCGACGGCTTCGTCCTCCGCTGCCATGAGACCGACGGATGCCCCGCGGACGATGTGGAGATCGAACTTCCGGCCCTCCGGCGGAGATTCCGCGCGGATTTCGGCAAATGCGAGATCAAGACGTTCCGGATCCCCGAAGATCCCGAAAAACCGGTCACCGATACCGACATTCTTGAATATTGAGCATTTGCCGCGGGAAAGGCGGATCCGGCATGGCATCACGCCGTGTCAGGTGTTCCGGCGGTTGGCGATTTCAAGCCTTGAAACAGCCATCGTCATCGCCGTCTGCCCGCCGGCCGTTCCGCGGTTGCAGATCGAATAGATCGTCTGTCCGTCTTCCGCGATGAAAAAGCTGTTGCTGTAGCCGTTATGGCTGGAATGATCCTCCTGGCTGTAGGGGATGGGATGCGGCACCCGGTACCATGTTTCCCCGTAATCATGACTCAGAAAATAATCACTTCCCGTATCCGTCACGCCATTCGTCAGAAAGGCGCCGCTGACGATCAGCGTGCCTTTACCCCCTCCATACGGTGTCCATCCGCAATAGGGGCTTGAGCCCAGGCAGGCGCCGTCCGATGAGCGGACTTTCCGGCCGATATCACGGGGATCGCCCCAGTCCAGCCCGTCCGGAGAATACCGGCAGGTCACGGTATTTCCGCAGCCCGGAACATCCCTGTCGCAGACTTCATACACCATGAAATATCGCCCGTCGCCGAGACGCGTCACGACCGCCATCCCGGGCCGGTCTGCCGGACGCGCGCTTGCGACGCTGTCACGGACACTGCTCCACCGGAGCGCGTCATGGCTGGTGCGGTACACCAGTTTCTGGCTGAATGTATTGAAAAGGGTTTCATCAGAATAATGGCATATCAGTGCATCGTCATCCATCAGATCGAGATAGGGTTCGCACAGCCCTTCTCCGCAGCCGCCCCCCCGGTCGATCGTGGTGACGAAACGCCATGAATGTCCGCTGTCGAAGCTCCGGTAAAGCTGGAGCACGGTCATTGTCGGACCGCGGTCGACCGATATGCCGGCAAGCAGGAGCGTTCCGGATGGCATGCCCGCCGCGGATCTCGGCAATTCAAACAGATGCGGCGACCAGATCGCCTTTGCGGAAGACTCGGAAGGATCGGTTGCAACAGATCTGCGCCGCCATGAGCGGCCCCCGTCAAGACTTGCATAAATACCATACCCACCCAGATTTTCGGGGAATTCCGAATGTGACGGTGTGCTTCGCTGAAATGTTGCGATCAGCGTACCATTTTCTCCGGTGGATGAATGCCCGATCTTGAGGATCCGTCCGTACATCGAGCCAGGCGCGATTTTCCCATCTTGCCTTCTGACCTTATCGGAACGGTAGATATCGTGCGAAAAAACCGGACGGATCCCGATCCTGAGTTCCATACGGCCGCCTCCAATCTATAGAATTTAAATTGCCTTATATATCTAATTATGATATAATAAATTAAAATACAAGTCAATATTCCCATAATAGTCGCATCAGAACAGCGGAAGAAAGTCGAATTAGCAAGAAAAGGATTGCACAAACCCCATTAACATGATTTAATAATATCAAGATAAAATATAATGAATCAAAACAACTAAAACCATTCCATCCGGAAGAAAGGTGAGAACCCTGCCATGAAAATGAACATCCGAAAAATATTCGCGATATTTCTTACAGCCATGCTCATTCCCGGTGCCGCGGTGATCGCGGAAGACACGGTCACGACGCAGCAGGGGCCGGTCGTCGTGGTCGTAACGCCGGCGGACAATATCAGCCTCTGGGGAAGCGGCATCGGTTATCCCAGGGTACTGGAGCTTCAGCACAATGGAAACGCGAACGGCACGCTTCTGGCGACTTGCGAATATTATAATTCCGGCCTTGGCGGCGCGGTCGGATATCCGATCTACCGAAGTACGGATCACGGGAACACATGGACCTATGTAACAAAAGTGTTCTCCACCATGAAAGTAGGCACGGCGACCGTACAATCCGAATACCAGCCATTCCTGTATGAACTGCCGCGCAAGACCGGAGACATGCCGGCCGGTACACTCCTGCTGGCATCCTGCCTTGTCGACGCGCCGCATGCCCAGGCCTCAGCTATCGTGATCTACCGCAGTATGGACCAGGGCGAAACATGGGAGATGTATTCGACCGTGGCGACCGGCGGAAGCGTCAACGCGCCGAGCTCAGGCGTCTGGGAACCCTTTCTGATGATGCTGGACAACGGTACCCTGGTCTGCTATTACTCCGACAGCACCGAACGGGAAGAACACAGCCAGGGGCTGACCTACCGGACATCATCCGACGGTGTGACCTGGAGCACGCCCGTGATGTTTGTCGCGCTGGAGGACCGGACCCTTCGGCCCGGGATGTCGACCGTCTGCCGCCTGAGCGACGGCAGATATTTCATGACCTACGAAATGTGCGATGAAGACAACTCAAATGTCGGCAACAAAGTCACATTCCGATACTCAGCCGATGGCCTGGATTGGGGCAATCCGGAAGACCCCGGGACGGTCCTGACCACCACGGACGGCAAAACACCCGGTTCCGCGCCGTACAACGCCTTTGTGCCGGGATTCGGAGAAAAGGGGGTCCTGGTCGTTACCGGCTGTTTCCAGACACCGGGCGCGCCGAGTACGATAGGGACATACCTTTATGTAAGCCTTGACCTCGGAACCACATGGAAAAAGTGGAGACAGCCGCTTCCTTATGTGAGCGGCAAAGGCGGATACAGTTCCTGCATGTTTCTTTCATCGGACCAGAAAACTCTGTATATGACCAACTGCAACCTGAATCCGGACAGCACGAAAGGGTATTATAAATTCGATTTTACGACCCTCGTGTTCGGAGAGGCAGCCTCTGAAAGCGTAGCATCGTCAAGCCAGGCGTCCTCTCAAAGCCTTGCGGATCAATCTTCTGCTGCTGCCAGCGTCACGCAACCGCCGGCCGGAAGCACGCAAAGCCTTTCGGAATCTTCTTCCGACAGCATATCCATATCCTCGGCCGCATCGGACATGGCATCCCAGGATTCCGATTTCGGGAGCGCAGCGGAAAGCCAAAGCGCTTCCGGCGGTTCGGGCGGAAAACAGGGAAGCACCCTCTGGATCTGGATCCTCGCAGCTGTCCTGGCTGCCGGAGGAGGAGCGGCGGCGTGGGTCGTTCTGAGGAAGAGAAAAGCCGCTGGAAAATGAACGGATCGTGAGCTTGATGAAAATCAGAAAAGCCCTGCGCCGGAAGGCACGGGGCTTTTTTACACAGAAAAAGAACCGCCGAAGCAGGCATGCACGCCGGACCGCGACAGTTCTTGTCCTGTTCGTGGTGCGCCTTCAGGGACTCGAACCCGGGGCCCACTGATTAAGAGTCAGTTGCTCTACCAACTGAGCTAAAGGCGCGTTTTTCGAACGTTGATTATTATACTGATATACCCCGGGGTTGTCAACATGAAAGAAATGGTGACTGCAATCGGGGCTGCCGCCGTTTTTCAGCCATCTTCCAGATGCATTTCCATATCGTGCAGACATTCAGAAGATGACTTTACGATATGGAAACACGGACTTTTCAAAGAAAATTTTTATAAAGTTTATCAAAATTATGAACTTTGTTCATAATTCTACCGTATAATCGGTATCGGCTCTTCTTCAATGCATCTTTGACGATTGCCGGGCCGGGCCGCGGATGTTCCTTCCGCGAATACATATGATATAATACTCTGAAGGAGACAGCCATGAAATCAGTGAAGCAGAGTGGTTTCCGGGATTTCCGGGACCGGATGAAGCGATTTTATTACAGGCACAAGCCTGTCGACCGGAGAGACAAGATCCGGATGGCCATCCTTGCCATAGCCATCCCGGTTTTCATTTACAGCTCGTATCAGTTGATATACAAGCTATACTCCTATGTGCGCGACGACAGGAACATGCAGGATGTCGTCGATGAGAAGGATGGCGGCGGCGACAATCCGTTCGACCAGCTCGACAATACCTCCAAGCCCGGCAACGGCCTGCCCTATCAGGTCATTGAGGGCAAGGATTCTTATCTCAATGAGAACGGCATCCTCAAGGACTACGAATCCCTGTGGGAAAGAAACCATGATCTGATCGGGTGGATCAATTTTCCGGGTTTTTCCTACAAACCCATCAATTATCCCATGGTCTATTCCGGAGATAACAGTTATTATCTCCGGCGGGATTTCGACGGGGACGATTCGGTGGCCGGTTCGATCTTTCTGGACGGGGCCAATACGCCGTACAGTTATGCCAATCCCGTTTTCGACAAGAATTATGTCATCTACGGACACGCCATGGGCAACCTTAGCATGTTCGGCAACATCACCGATTATTGGACGAATTCCAAATCATGGAAAAACAACAAGATCTACATCGATTTTCTGAACACAAGACTTGAATACGAAGTGTTCTCGACATTCGTATGCGATCCGTATTTCAATTACCGGCAGACCCATTTTTCATCCGATCAGGAATACCAGGATTACCTGAACATGCTGATGGAGAAGTCCAATCACGATTTCGGCGTGAAGGTCGGCACGGACGACAGGATCATCACGCTTTCGACCTGCTATAAGCATACCCGGAGGTGTGCCGTCGTCGCAAGACTGGTTCGTCAAATCACGTATGTCAAGCTCAGCCATGGCAATATCGATACGGAAGTCACGCCGATCGCGCTTCCGACCTATCTCCCTTTCAAGATGCCCACCCGCACCCCGACGCCGACCAAAGGCCCGACGCCGACGAAGGGCCCGACCGGAGCGGCCGTTTCACCATCTGTCACCCCCGAACCGGAGGTGCTGCTGAACCTGCTGCCTGACCCGGGACTCGAGGGAGGCACCACGGATGGCTGGACTTCCGCCGAAGGGCAGTCTGTCACGCTGAGCACCGACTCATTCCGCTCCGGAACCGCGTCGGGATTGCTGACCAACGGATCCGGCAACCAGAGCATGGCTGTCCGGGATGTGACGGATATCCTGCGCGAAAACGGTCCGGGACGATACTCGTCCGAAGCGTACGTCCGAAGCGCGGGGGAGGACATGGATGCATGCCTGATCCTGATGCTGACGGTATCCAGGACACCGGCGGCAACGTCGGAAGATCCGACGCCCGCCCCGGCCGAAGAGACCGTTGCGTATTACTCGCCCGTATCCGCCGCCGGCAGCGCGGAGTGGACGCTCGCGGGCGGCAGGCAGAGCTTTATGCTGACGGAAAGTTCCCTCGATCTGGTGTCCTGGGATGATGCCGGACTGGTCAGCGCTTACCTGATCCTTGCATCGGACACCGACAGCGCCGCGTCCTTCTATTTTGATGATCTCGGCTTCTTCAAGGACGGGATATATGTCACTCCGACTCCTGTTCCCTCCGAGGCCTCATCGGAGACGTCATCATTTGCTTCTTCCGAGACGACTTCAAACGCTTCTTCTGAGACGTCATCAGACACTTCTTCGGCGGCGCCTTCGGACGTTTCATCGGAAGCCCTGTCAGCCGGGAGTTCGGACAGCAGTTCGGGATCCACGTCGGATGTTTCATCCGACGCATCGTCAGCGTCTTCGGATCCGGGTACGGTGTCCGACCCGTCTTCCGTCACCGGCACTTCCGGGGAGGTTTCACAGGTATCATCATGAGGATGTATGATATCATCGAGTGCAAACGTGACAACGCCGAATTGACGAAAGAGCAGATCGGCTTTTTCGTCCGCGGCGTTACCGACGGAAGCATTCCCGATTATCAGACGTCAGCCCTGCTGATGGCCATATGCATCAACGGCATGAATGCGCGCGAGACGGCCGACCTGACGCTGGCCATGGCCCATTCGGGCGACATCGCAGACCTGTCCTCCATCCGCGGGACCGTTGTCGACAAGCACAGCTCGGGCGGAGTCGGAGACAAATGCACCCTGATCATCGGACCGATCGTCAGTTCCGCCGGGATCCCATTTGCGAAATTATCCGGCAGAGGGCTCGGCCACACAGGTGGAACGATCGACAAGCTTGAGTCGATCGAAGGGTTCAGAACGTCCTTTACAACGGACGAATTTTACCGGCAGGTCAATGAGATCGGCATCGTCATCGCCGGTCAGTCCGGCGAACTTGCTCCGGCGGACAAGAAGTTGTACGCGCTGCGCGACGTGACGGCCACCGTCCGCTCGATCCCTCTGATTTCTTCAAGCATCATGAGTAAAAAAATCGCCTCCGGTGCCGGAAAGATCCTTCTGGATGTCAAATGCGGCAATGGCGCGTTCATGAAGACGAAGGAGGAAGCCTTTGAGCTTGCTTCGATGATGGTGCGGATCGGCGAACTCTCCGGCCGCGATGTCAGGGCCTATGTGACCGACATGAGCCAGCCTCTCGGTTGCTGCGTAGGAAATGCCCTGGAAGTCTCCGAAGCGTATGAGACGCTGTCGGGGCGCGGACCGGACGACCTGACGGAACTATGCATCGCTCTGTCGGCGGGCATGATGGAGCTTGCCGGCCTCGGCAGCCCGGAAGCCTGCGAAGATAAGGCACGCGAAGCGATCCGCAGCGGAGCGGCTCTCGACCGGTTCCGGCGGATGGTCCTCGCACAGGGCGGACGATTGAATGAGGACGGTTCTCCTGTCTTGCTCGGAAGCGCGCCGGTCATAGCGGAGGTAAAGGCGGGATCCGATGGCTATGTCGGAGAAATCATCACGGATCATATCGGGATGGCATCTCTGCTTCTCGGAGCAGGCAGGGAGAAAAAGGAAGACACGATCGACCCGGCGGCAGGGATCGTTCTCCGCCGGAAGCGGGGGGACGCTGTGCTCCGGGGCGATGTCCTGGCGGTTTTGCATACGTCGTCGGATACGGCCGTCGAAGCGGCATCCGCCATGGTCCGGGATGCCTATCGCATCAGCAGCGGGCCCGCCGGCCCGGTCCCGGTCGTGATCCGGATCTTCGGACCCGGCGGAAAGGGAAGCAGCGGGGAATGATCATCATCGGCGTGGACCCCGGATATGCGATCACCGGATACGGCGTGATCCTTTACGAAAAAAACCGGCTCAATGTGCTGGATTACGGTGTGATCTCCACGAAATCATCCATGCCGTTCGAAAAAAGGCTTCTGTCGATCTCGGAAAAGCTCGAGGAACTCTGCGCCAGGTATCATCCGGACTCCATGGCGGTTGAGGAGCTGTTTTTTTCGCGCAACACCACGACCGCGATCGGGACAGCGCAGGCCAGAGGCGTTGCGATCCTGACGGGAGCGCGTTCGGGAATCGGCATTTATGAATATACCCCGCTCCAGGTCAAGATGGCGGTGACGGGGTACGGAAGAGCCGATAAAAAACAGATCGATTATATGGTAAAATTATTGCTGCAGATCCGCGGAGAGATCCGGCCGGATGACGCTGCCGATGCCCTGGCCGTGGCAATCTGCCACGCGCATACGGGCCCGAGGAAAAAAGACGAAGCGGTCGGAGGGTATCAATAGTGTTTGCCTATCTGGAAGGGACGATAGCTTATAAGAAAGCAGACCATTTCGCGCTGGACGTGAACGGGCTCGGATTTGCCATCCGCTGTTCCTCCGCCATGCTGGCCAGGATCCCGGCACAGGGCGAACGCGCACGCATTTACACCTATATGGCTGTCCGCGAGGACAATGTGTCGATCTACGGGTTCCCGACTCTCGAAGAGCACGCGATGTTCGTCATGCTCCTGACCGTGTCCGGCGTCGGCCCCAAGCTCGCGGCGGCCATTGCCGGGACGCTTGAGCCATCCGCGTTCGCGCTTGCGGTGATCTCGTCCGACATCGCTCTTTTATCCAGTGTCAAGGGTCTCGGCCGCAAAGGCGCCGAAAAAATCGTCGTCGAACTGAAGGACAAAATCAAGGGGATCCGTTTCGACGGCAGCAAGGCGCCCGCAGCGCCGGGAGAACTGCCGGAGCCCGCGGCAGGGGCGAAGTTCGCGGAAGCCTGCACCGCGATGACCGTTCTCGGATATACGCCAGCCGAAGCCCACAGGGCCGTTTCAGCGGCGTACGCTCCGGACGCCCCGCTGGAAGTCATCATCAAGTCAGCGCTCCGCGAATTGCTGCAATGACCGCCCGCATCGCGCCGGCAAAACCGGACGGACGGGACAGGCTGTGAATGGCCGGACAGGATAAGCCGATGCATTTTGACGATTACGACGACAACGAGAATATTTTCAACGCAAAAGCCGCGGAGAGCGACAAGGACGAAGCAACGCTCCGGCCGCTTTGCTGGGACGAATTTTTCGGCCAGACCCAGGTCAAGGAAAATCTCAAGATCTACATCGAGGCATCCCGGCAGCGCGGCGACTCGCTGGACCATGTGCTGCTTTACGGTCCGCCCGGCCTGGGCAAGACGACCCTGGCCGGCATCATCGCCAATGAACTCGGCGTCGGTTTCAAAATGACGACAGGACCCGCGATCGAAAAGCCCGGCGACCTTGCGGCCATCCTGACCAATCTCTCCGAGCGCGATGTGCTTTTTATCGACGAGATCCATCGTCTGAATAAAAGCGTCGAGGAGATCCTGTACCCCGCTATGGAGGATTACGGGCTGGACATCATCATCGGCAAAGGGCCTTCCGCGCGCTCCATCCGGCTCGACATCCCCAAATTCACGCTTATCGGCGCCACGACACGGGCCGGGCTGCTCACGGGGCCGCTGCGCGACCGGTTCGGCGTCATCAACCGGCTCGACCTGTACAAGCCCGGAGAACTCCGGGAGATCCTCAAGAGGGACGCCATGATCCTGCGGATCGGGATCGACGAGGCAGGCCTTGAGATCATATCCTGCCGCGCGCGGGGGACCCCCCGCATCGCGATCCGGATCCTCAAGCGCCTTCGGGATTTTGCCCAGGTGCGGGGATCCGGGATGATTGACCGCGAGATCGCGGATTACGGTCTCGCGGCATTGGACATCGACGAAAAAGGGCTTGACGGCGTCGACCGGAGGATCATGCTGTGCATGATCGATTCCTACGCAGGCGGTCCCGTGGGTCTGGAGACCCTTGCAGCCAGCACGGGCGAAGACCCGGTGACGATCGAAGATGTGTACGAGCCGTTTCTGATGCAGATCGGTTTTCTGTCCAAGACCCCGAGAGGAAGAGTGCTTACCCGCAGCGCCTGGGAGCACATGCACCGGATCCCGCCGGATCCTGCCGGCAGGAGTGCCGGCGGAGCGGGTGCTTCCGGCGCGGGCTTCCCCGATGCGGCAGAGGACAAGCAGATCGGGCTGAAGGATCTGTCAGGGAGATAGGAAGCGAGGATACGCCATGAAACTGCTGCTCCATACCTGCTGCGCACCGTGCCTGATCTATCCGCTCCGGCAGCTGCGCCTGGACGGGATCGATGTCGATTCCTACTATTACAATCCCAATATCCATCCGTATACAGAATACATCCGCAGGAGGGACACGCTGACGGATTATGCGCGGCAGCAGTCGCTGCGGGTCATCCTGACCGATCCGGAGGAGATCCTGCTTCCGGCCGCCCGCGCGGCATTCGAAGAACGGTGGCTCGCGGCCGAAACGGAGTCTCGCTGCACGATGTGCTATCGCGAGCGGCTCGACCGGACAGCCGCCTGCGCAGCGGAGAACGGCTATGATGCTTTTTCGACGACCCTTCTGGTCAGCATTTATCAGAAGCACGACCTGATCCGTGAAATCGGCGAGGAAATGAGCCGAAAACACGCCGTCCCGTTTTATTATCGTGATTTCCGGCCGGGATTCCGCGAGGGACAAAAAGAGGCCCGGGATCTCGGGCTCTACAGGCAGAAATTCTGCGGGTGCATCTGCTCTCTGAACGAGTCCGCCGCAGTCAGGCGTTCAGGGCTTTGACGCCGTCCGGAATGCGGGCGACCACCGTGATGGTTTTGAACCGAACATAAAGCACATGTCCCGGTGCGCTGTTCTTTTGCTTGCGGACATCGGACACGCTGCAGTAATCCACAACGGCTTTCGTATCGCGGGCCTCGCTTTTACGGCTGTACCAGGCTGTCAGCATGGCGGCTTCTTCGATGGTTCCATCCGGCGGAGGGACCTTGCCGCATCGGACGATCGTATGCGTTCCCGGGGCTTTCTGGACATGCATCCAGAGATCCTCTTTCGCGGCGGTTCGGAAAGTCAGGGCATCGTTCTGCAGATTGTTCCGGCCGATCAGGATCTCGATCCCGTCGGATGAACGGAATTTTCTGGGCTCGGAAGGAACCCGCACCTTTCGGGACGCTTTTGGATCTCCGTCGGAGCCCCTGCCTGCACCGGGATTTTTCGACTCTTGCCCATCGCCGCGCAAAAGAAGGACATTTCCGAATTCGAACTGCAGGGCATCGATGTCGGCGGCGGATTCCGCATTGGACAATGCGACCAGCACGCTTTCAAAATATTCGGCCGAGGCAAGCTCGTTTTCGAGCAAACCGGAGACTGCGGCGGATCTTGATTTCAGCTTCGTGTATTTTTTAAAATAGCGCTGCGCGTTTTGCGACGCGGTCAGCTTTTCATCCAGCGGAACGACAGATTCTGGAAGAGAAGGGTCCTCATAATCCGTGACGGTGATGCTTTTTTCCCCGCCTTTTAGCAAATACATGCCGGCATAGATCCATTCCCCGTATCGGCGGTAGAGATCATGATCTTTGCAATCCGACAATTCCAGCCGGTGCAGTTGGATCTTCTTCTCGACAGCAGCCAGCTTTTTGGCTGCCAGCCGGGTCAGATGGCTTTTACGGGCTTCCAGGGAAGCGATTTTATCGCGGTGGCGGTAGAATTCGTCCATGCATCCGGAGATGCTGACGCAGGGCACCGACCGGCGGAATGACGTCATCGGGAGCGCGTGAAAATCGACGGGAACGGAGCTGACATCATCTGTATAAAAGAGAGAAGGCCGGATCCGGCCCCGGAGGATCACATCGGCCATCGACAGGAACGAAGCCGCAAGACGGTGCCGCTGTTCCCCATCAAGTGTAAGTATGCCGACGGCAGGGTCGATGCCGGCAATAAAACAGATTTCATTGGCCAGAAGGGGAGAAAATCCGCGGACCTGCTCCACGATGAATTTTCCCGCCGGAGCAGCGGCTTCCGGCCGGAAGATCCCGCCGTTCCTGAACCGTTCGGCTGCTTCCTCCAGCGGGAATTTATCCTGAACGGGCGGCAGGATGTACGGCCTTGCAGGGAGGACTTCCCGGACACGGCTTGTCGAATGGTCCACCTGAAGGATCGCATCCAGGATCTTTCCGCTCCGATGGATGAAAATGATGTTGCTGTACCGGCCCATGATCTCGGCCGCGAGGGTCATCGTGCCGATGTCCCCGAGTTCGTTGACAGTCTGAAAGACGATCAGAAAGATCCGTTCCCAATCCGGGCTGGTTACGGATAGGATCCTTGATCCGGACAGATATTTTCGCAGGAGCGTGCAGAAACGATAGGGAATGGGAGGGTTGACATACGCCGCTTCCGTGAGGTGGATGCGCGGAGAGGAAGGGTTTGCCGATAGGAGCAGCGTCAGCGGCCCTTGTTCCTTCCGTACGCGAAGGCACAGGTCCCAGGCGGTAGGCTGGCTGATCTTTTCGATGCGTCCGCCGGCCAGCGCGCCGTTCAGTTCTTCGGCCAGGAAGTGCGATGTGATACCGTCGAGAGGCATGGGGCAGGTCCTTTCTGTCATCCGGTCATCCGGGAAGATGCCAACCGGCCATCCGGTGAGACCTGTTGAGCAATGGGCGGCAAAGGGCTATAATGATTACGATTATACCGTTTCCGCACCGATTATGCCAAACCGGTTTCGGCAAACGGCAGGCGGGCAGGCGCTGTGCGCAGAGGGGCAGCCGGGCGGCGCGGGCAGGAGGAAGCGAAATGGCGAAAAAGAGAAGGAAAAAAAGCAGGAGGTCCACCGCGTCCGGGCTGTACAACCTTTATGTCATCGTGGCGGAATCCTTTGTCGGAAAACTGGTGTTTTTCGCCTTTGTCACCGGCATCCTGATGCTGGCCGCGATCCTCGTGTCCGGCAACCGGTTCGACCTTTTTTTCAAAATTACCGGCACAGGACTGATGATCATGACGGTCATCAGCTGGCTGATCTATATTTTCGCGAAAGAGTGACGGACCGCGCGGACATCACGGCTGCGCCTGCGGCGGTTCTTTGGACTTGATGAGGGCGCGGATCTTGGCCGTGGGATCCATCAGCCTGGACAGCGACGCGTCGTGATTGATCGCGTCGATGATCAGCGCGACGAACTTGGACATGTCCACGTCCACGAACCAGGGGCACGCGAGCAGCTCCGGCGTCCTGTAGATCATGTTGGTCGCAAAGACCTTGGAAATCGACCCTTCTTCGTACGCCTTGTTGAAATCCGACACCCCGTCGGTGAACAGCGCATAGGTGACCGCGCAATAGATGTTGCGGGCTTTGCGGCCGCGCAGCTCCCGCGCGATGTCGAGGATGGATTCGCCGGATGAGATCATGTCATCGACGATGAGGATGTCCTGACCCTCCACCGTATCACCCAGAAATTCGTGGGCGATGATCGGATTGCGGCCGTTCACGACCTGCGTGTAATCCCTGCGCTTGTAGAATGTGCCGAGGGGCGCTCCGAGCATCGACGCGAAGTACATCGCCCGCGAGATGCCGCCCTCGTCGGGGCTCACCACCATGAGCTTCCCCTCGGAAAAGTCTTCATAGGGGATCGTGCGGAACATGGCCTTGATGATCTGGTATGCGGCGTTGATGCTCTCGAATCCGCCGGTGGGGATCGCGTTGGATACGCGGTCGTCATGCGCGTCGAACGTGATGATGTTGGCGACACCGAGATTGTACAGCTCCTCGAGCATGTAGGCGCAGTCCAGGGACTCTCTGGCGTTGCGCTTGTGCTGGCGGCTCTCGTAGAGAAAAGGCATGATGACATTGACACGGCGGGCTTTGCCGCTGATGGCGAGGATCACGCGCTTCAGGTCCTGGTAGTGGTCGTCGGGGCTCATGCAGTTGACCTTGTTGAACAGCTTGTAGGTGATGGAGTGGTTCATGACATCCGCCAGGACGAAGACGTCATGCCCTCTGACGGTCTGGTTGATCACCGCCTTGCCTTCGCCGGAAGAGAAGCGGAGCGTGTCCACCGCGATGCGGTAGTCGGAGCGGTAGAAGCCGGGCGATGTGTTGACATGGGTGGAGCTGACGCACTGGTATTGCATCCGGCGCTGATGCAGATAATAATTGACTTTTTCCGAGAATTCGATGCTGCCCTTGATCGGGATGATGCCGCAGGGGCCGATCGGCTCCATGATGTTGTCGCCATACTGGTCGTATATGAAATAATTGGACTCGTTGGGATTGCTTTCGCAGATCATGGAAAAAACCTCCCGAACACTACATTTTGAAGTTTTTCTTGTATATCATCATTATATAGTATATCTTGGATTTAGTGAACTGTTCAATCGGGAGAATCCATGAACATTAATTTTCGAAAAACGGTATTTTTGTCAGTGGCCGCGGATATCAGCCAATGCCCTCCGGACCGGTACCCGGAAGTCGTTCTCACGGGGCGCTCCAATGTAGGAAAATCCTCATTCATCAATTCGATCGGCGACAACAGGACCCTGGCCAAGGTCAGTTCGATGCCGGGGAAGACGCGTCTGGTCGTCTATTTTCTGGCAGACGGTAAACTGCTTTTCGCCGATCTGCCGGGTTACGGCTATTCCATGGCGGACAAAGGCTCGAAGGAGAAGTACCAGGCCCTGGCAGATCGTTATATGACATCCGGCAGAACGTTCGCCCTTGTGATCCTTTTCATCGACATCCGCCATCCTTTGTCTGTGGAAGACAAGATGATGAAAGATTGGCTCGCAGCCCGCAAACAGCCTTATCTCGTGATCCTGACCAAGGCGGACAAGCTGTCGAAGCTGCAGGTCGGTGCCAGGATCCGTGATTTCCGCTCGGAAGCGGATATTCCGGAGGAGATCCATGTCCTGCCGCTCGGCAATAAAGACGGGATCGCGCCGATCCGTTCGGCAATCGCCGCGATGGCAAGCAGGAACGTTTCTCCCGTGACGGAAACGCCCGGCTGATACCTGCCGGTCCGTGGTCCCTTTCGCTTCCATCCATCCAATCAATCATCGATTCATTCATCCGACCGAAATTTTGTTGATTTTCAATGTTTTTGCCTGAAAATGGCGTAAACAGTGCCGCGCATAAGCACGGTGCCTTCGTGTAAAATAGGCGAAGGTGAAGCGATGCGCGATGGTTGGAAAGCATGGATATCGGGGGCGAAAACTCTTTTTACTGCAAGGGAGCCCATGATCTGCGTCGTGCCTGCGGCATGCATGCTGGTCTGTTTGACGGTACAGGCTGCGGGCACCGTATCGACCCTCATGCGTCCTCCGGTTTCCTCTATCGTTTTCATCGCGTCGGCTGTTCTGCTCACCGCAGCTGCAGCCGGGCTCTTCCGGTTGCTGTTTCGCCGCGGCACCCGTCCGCCGGAATGTCCGCGGCTTGTTTCGGCCTGCGCGGCATCGACCGTCTTCGCTGCGCTCATTGCCATGATCTGCGTTCTGCGCTGCTTCCAGACCATTCTGATCCCTGCCGGACAGGCTGTCCGTTTTGACGGCGGGACCGTTGATCTGGATGGACAGATCCTCACTTTTTACGATACCGGTCCAAGCGGATGGGACGGTGCCGATATTCTTGCGCCGGAAAGCAGGGACGCACGGGATGAAGGAACGAAGACCGGTAGGATCGCCCGGACGCCATATGGACTTGTCTATTTGTATGGCAGGACGGAAGGTCTTCAATACGGAGACCGATTCCGGGGAAAGGTCGAAGTTTCGCAGCCTTCTCCCGCGCGAAATCCGGGAGGATTCGACGAAAGGAGCTATTATGCCGGGCAGGGGATCTTTCTGAAGGGCAGGCTCCTGTCGTTTGAACAGATCGGGACCGCCAGCCTCTTTTCACCGGCCGCCATGGCGTGGCGCATGAGGTCGGCGCTCATCCGCTCTTTCCGAAGGATGATGCCGGCCGATGATGCCGGCATGATGGCGGCGCTCACGCTGGGGGACACCGGAGGCTTGTCCCCGGAGACGAAAGCAGGCATGGCAGACGCGGGTGTTTCACACATCACGGCGGTTTCCGGTTCGGCGGTCGCCATGGTGTTTTTTCCGCTGAGCAGGCTGCTGCGCAGGCTCCGGATCCGGAAGAAGCTCCGGGATCTGCTGTCCATTGCTTTTCTGGCTGCGTTCGGGTATCTGACCCTGTGGACTCCATCCGTTTCCCGCGCCATTGCCATGGTGATGATCGTGAAGACAGCAGGGATCTTTCGACAAAAAATCAGTTTCATGCAGACGTTGGCTCTCACGGCGATCGTGATTGCCGCCATTAAGCCCGCTTATGTCCTTTCCGCGGGATTCTGGTTCTCACTGACCGCCACGGCCGGGATCATATGCTTCAGCGGACCGCTTGCCGCGCGATTCGCGGGAAAGGGAAAGACTCCCGGAGCTATCGCCACGGCTGCCGGACTCAGCGCCGCAGCGGGTCTTTCCGTGCTGCCCCTGCAGATCCTGCTGGACGGAAGGATCGCGGCGGCATCGCTCCTTTCGAACCTCCTGATCCTCCCGGCTTTCC
>CAZDPQ010000001.1:0-94447 GCA_964507305.1 uncultured Oscillospiraceae bacterium | reverse complement strand
AGATCGACAGCCGGGACCGCAGATGCACGGTCGAGATCAGGACGGTCAACAGCCGTTACTGCGACCTTCAGATCAAGCTCCCGAGGGTCCTGTACGGGATCGAGAACAGGATCCGGGAGGCCGCCGCGGCCGGGATCGCCCGGGGCAAGGCGGAAGTTTTCATTTCGTTCGACGATTTCAGCGACAGCGGCGTCCGGGTCGAGTGCGACGCGGCCCTGGCCGGCGCGTATGGCCATGCGCTCCGGCAGATCGCGGAGATCGTCGGTTCGGAGGAGAAGGTCTACGCGTCGACGATCGCCAGGTTCAATGATGTCCTGAAGGTCTCGGCGGGCGAGCCGGACGACGAGGAGGCGTGGAGCCTGGTGTCGCAGGCGCTCGTACGGGCGCTGGACGCGCTCTCGGCCATGCGGGACAGCGAGGGCGATGCTCTCGCGGCGAGCATTGCCGGGCACCTGGATACGCTGAAGGCCCTCAGCGCGGAGGTCGCGCGGCGGGCCCCGTCGGTTTCCCGCGAGTTCGCGTCGCGGCTGCGGCAGCGGATCACGGACCTTGCCGGAGAGCTTGCGGTCCAGACCATCGACGAGCAGAGGCTCGCGATGGAGATCGCTCTTTTCGCCGACAAGTGCGCGATCGACGAGGAGCTGACGAGGCTCGGCAGTCATATCGCGCAGTTCGGGGCCACGCTTGCCGGGAGCGGCCCGGTGGGCAAGAAGCTCGATTTTGTCGTCCAGGAGATGAACCGGGAGATCAATACGATCGGTTCGAAGGCCAATGACCTCGCGGTCACCGGCTATGTCATGGAGATGAAGAACGCGCTCGAGAAGATCCGGGAGCAGATCCAGAACCTCGAGTAGAGCGGGACGCCCCGCGGGCGCTCCGGGCCGTCACGCGGCCGGAGGGGCTGCGCCGGGGGATTTCGGATCGGCAGGAGGCGGCCGCAGGGATGAGACTCGTTCAAATCGGTTTCGGGAATATGGTTTCCGCGGAGAGGGTCATCGCCGTCGTCGGCCCGGACGCTTCGCCGGTCAAGCGGCTGATCCAGGACGCCCGGGACAGGGGAACCCTCATCGACGCCACGTCGGGCCGCAGGACCCGCGCGGTCATCCTGATGGACAGCGACCATCTGGTCCTGTCCTCGATGACCGGCGATGAGATCGTGAATGAGCTTCACAAGGAGGCATGATGCAGCCATCCGCGTTCCGCAAAGACCGAGGGATCGTCATCACCCTGTCCGGACCTTCCGGTGTAGGCAAGGGCACGGTCATTGGCAAGGTCCTTGAGATCTGCCCGGCAATGCGGCATTCGGTTTCGGTGACGACGCGCCCGCCGCGGCCTGGGGAGACGGACGGCGTCCAGTACTATTTCACAGACCCCGGCACGTTCCGGGACAAGCTCGCCCGTGGCGAGATCCTGGAGCATGACATCTACTGCGGCAATTATTACGGCACGCCGAAGGCCCCGCTGATCGAGTGCATCGAGAACGGCGCGGACATCATCCTGGACATCACCGTTCCGGGATCCCTCGCGGTGATGGAGAATTTTCCGGAGGCGGTGAGCGTGTTCCTTCTTCCCCCTTCGTTCGCGGAGCTCCGGAGAAGGCTGCTGGGCCGGGGGACCGAGAGCGTTGATGTACAGAAGAAGCGTTTGGAGAAGGCTGTTTCCGAGATGTCGATGGCATCCCGGTTCGAATATGTCTTGATCAATGACGACCTGCAGAGGACGGCGGAAGCCATCCTTGCCATCGCCGAGGCGGAGAAGCACCGCTACGCGAGACTGCGCGGGATCGAGGACGAGCTGGTCAGGCTCTGACATGCGCGGCGGCCCGGGGCGCGGACAGCATCCCCTGGCGTTTTGATTTGAGATCACAGTTCCTGGAAGGAGGACTTTTATGTTAGTCAAACCCACGATGGAGAATCTGCTGCAGAAGGTCAGCAGCCGGTATGTCCTGACGATCCTGGCGGCCAAGAGGGCGCGCCAGCTCGTGGACGGAGCCCAGCCGATGGCGAAGTCCGAAACGCCGAATTACGTGACGACCGCGTGCGAGGAGATCGCCGTCGGCGCCGTCCTGCCGGTCAGGGGAATCCACGAAGTTCATGTCCCGCTCCGGCCCGAGGTGGAGGCGGAGCGTCTCCGGGAGGAGATCGAGAAGCGCAACGCGCGCTACCGCGAGGATATGGAAGAGGAGAGCAACGCCCGGATCCGTTCGCTGATCGCGGCGACGGAGAGCGATGAGTCCGACGGCGACGATGAGTCCGACACGGCAGATGCCGGAGAAGCCGTTATCCCAGAGGTTGACGGCGAAGACGTCATCCCAGAGGATGATGTCAAAGACATCATCCTCGTAGATGCCGGATCTGCGGACGAAGAGGAGACGGCGGAGGATGATCCTGCGGAGCCTGAAGGGGAAGATCCCGCAGCGTCTGAAGGGGAAGATCCCGCGGAGGCCGTGCAGCCGGAGGATCTGTCCGAAGCGGCGGAAGTCGAAGGATCCGCTGATTTCACGGAGATCCTCTTCGATGGAACCGACGGATCCGCAGACTCCGGAGAAAAAGATGAAAAGCCCGCCAAGAGGAGGAAGTCCAGGTGATCGCCGAAAAGTCGATGGAAAAAATCGTTGCGATGGCCCGGAACCGGGGCTTCGTGTATCCCGGCTCGGACATTTACGGCGGGCTCGCGAATTCCTGGGATTACGGGCCGCTCGGTGTCAATCTGAAGAACAATGTCAAGAATGCCTGGTGGAAAAAATTCGTTCAGGAGAATCCATACAATATCGGCGTCGACTGCGCCATCCTGATGAATCCTCAGGTCTGGGTCGCTTCCGGCCATGTCGGCGGCTTCAGTGACCCGCTCATCGACTGCAAGGGATGCAAGACCCGCCACCGCGCCGACAAGCTCGCGGAGGACTGGAACAAGGCCAACGGGATCGACCGGACCGCCGATGGAATGAGCACCGCCGACCTCATGGCGTATATCCGGGAGCATGCCATCGCGTGCCCATCATGCGGATCGCATGATTTCACCGACATCCGCAAGTTCAACCTGATGTTCAAGACATTCCAGGGCGTCACCGAGGACAGCAAGGCCGAGCTTTACCTGAGGCCCGAGACCGCCCAGGGCATCTTCGTCAATTTCCGGAACGTCCAGCGGACTTCGCGGAAGAAGATCCCCTTCGGCATATGCCAGATCGGCAAATCATTCCGCAACGAGATCACCCCGGGCAACTTTACGTTCAGGACCCGCGAGTTCGAGCAGATGGAGCTCGAATTTTTCTGCGAGCCGGGGACGGACCTCCAGTGGTTCGAATATTGGCGCAGCTTCTGCGCCGAGTGGCTGTTCAGCCTCGGGATACGGCCGTCGGAGCTCCGTTTCCGCGACCACGGGCCCGAAGAGCTATCGTTTTATTCCAAAGCGACGACCGATTTCGAGTTTCTGTTCCCGTTCGGCTGGGGCGAACTCTGGGGCATCGCCGACCGCACCGATTACGATCTGAAACAGCATATGGAGCACTCGAAGGAAGACCTTTCCTATTTTGACCCCGCCACCGGGGAGAAGTATGTCCCGTATGTCGTGGAGCCTTCGCTCGGCGCGGACCGGGTGACGCTCGCGTTCCTGTGCAGCGCGTACGACGAGGAGGATCTCGCGGACGGCGACAGCCGGGTGGTGCTGCGTTTCCATCCTGCGGTCGCGCCGGTCAAGATCGCGGTCCTTCCGCTTTCCGCCAAGCTTTCGGAGAAAGCCGGCGAGGTTTTCGCCGCACTGTCGAAGGACTGGATGTGCGAATTCGACGACAGGCAGTCGATCGGCAAGCGCTACAGGCGGCAGGATGAGATCGGGACGCCCTTTTGCGTGACATTCGACTTCGATTCGCTCGAGGACGGATGCGTCACGGTACGGGACCGGGACAGCATGGAGCAGGAGAGGATCCCGATCGCGGGACTGAAGGAGTATTTCGCGGGCCGGTTCGACTTTTAAGGGCCGGAAGCGGGACTGCGGCTGCACCGGCCGGACGCGGTTTTTTTCAAGGGGATATACAAAGCGGGGAACTGCTTTTTTATCAAAAGAGAAACGCCTGAACAGGCGAGGCACAAGATCGGGAAGGAGTATCGATATGACAAAGTATGTGTACACATTTGAGGAGGGGAACGCTTCCATGCGCAACCTGCTCGGAGGCAAGGGCGCGAACCTTGCGGAGATGACGGGGCTGGGGCTGCCCGTCCCGAGGGGCTTCACGGTCACGACCGAAGCCTGCATCCGCTATTATGACGACGGCGAAAAGATCGCCGCCGACATCGAAAAGGAGATTTTCGACGCTTTCCGGAAGACCGAAGCGACCGTCGGCAAGAAGTTCGGCGACCCGTCGAATCCTTTCCTTGTGTCGGTGCGCTCCGGAGCCAGGGCGTCGATGCCCGGGATGATGGACACGATCCTCAACCTCGGCCTGAATGACAAGGTCGTCACCGGCCTCGCGCAGCTGACAGGCAACGAGCGTTTCGCCTATGACAGCTACCGCAGGTTCATCAATATGTTTTCCGACGTGGTCATGGAGATCGAGAAAAGAAAGTTCGACGCGATTCTCGACACCGTCAAGCAGGAGAACAAGGCTCATTTCGACACCGACCTGACGGCGGAAAACCTCAAGGAAGTCGTCCGGCGCTTCAAAGCCCTGTATCTTAAGGAAAAGGGCCATGACTTTCCGCAGGATCCGGAGGTCCAGCTCATCGAAGCCATCAAGGCCGTCTTCCGTTCCTGGAATAATGAGCGTGCCATCGTGTACCGCAGGATGAACGACATCCCCTCCAGCTGGGGCACGGCCGTCAACGTCCAGGAGATGGTGTACGGCAACATGGGCGACACCTCCGGCACGGGCGTCGCGTTCACGCGCAATCCCGCGACCGGCGAGAACAAGCTGTACGGCGAATTCCTGATGAACGCGCAGGGCGAGGACGTCGTCGCGGGCATCCGGACGCCGCAGACGATCGACCAGCTGAGCCAGGTCATGCCTGACGTTTACGAGCAGTTCGCCGCGATCGCCAGGACGCTGGAGACCCATTACAAGGACATGCAGGACATGGAGTTCACGATCGAGCGGGGCAAGCTGTTCATGCTCCAGACCCGCAACGGCAAGCGCACGGCGGCCGCCGCGATGAAAGTCGCCGTGGACCTGGTCGAGGAAGGCCTGATCACGAAGGAAGAGGCCCTCATGAAGATCGATCCCAAGCAGCTCGACGCCCTTCTGCACCCCACATTCGTGCCGAAAGACCTGAAAGCCGCGGCGGTCATCGCCAAGGGGCTTCCGGCATCTCCGGGAGCCGCGACGGGCAGGATCTATTTCGAGGCGGACGATGCCGCCGAAGCGGTCAACAAGCGCGGAGAAAAAGTCATCCTGGTCAGGCTTGAGACATCTCCCGAAGATATCGTCGGCATGGGCGTTTCGCAGGGCATCCTGACGGGGCGCGGCGGCATGACCTCCCACGCAGCTGTTGTGGCGCGCGGGATGGGCAAGTGCTGCGTTTCCGGCTGCTCCGATGTCGTGATCAGCGAAGAGGCGAAAACAATGACCGACAAGTCCGGCAAGGTTTACCATGAGGGCGACTGGCTTTCCCTTGACGGGAGCACCGGCAATGTGTACGGCGGTTCGATCCGCACGCAGGAAGCCGAGCTGACGGGCGATTTCGGCATGATCATGCAGTGGTCCGACGAATACAGGACCCTCAAGGTCCGTGCCAACGCCGACTCCCCCAAGGACGCCCGGGTCGCCGTCCGCCTCGGCGCGGAAGGGATCGGCCTCTGCCGCACGGAGCACATGTTCTTTGAAGCGGACCGCATTTTCGCGTTCCGCCAGATGATCGTCGCGAAGGACGAAACGGCCCGCAAGGCCGCCCTGGACAAGATCCTCCCGATCCAGAGGGAAGACTTCGAAGGTCTGTTCAAGGAAATGAAGGGACATCCGGTCACGATCCGCCTCCTGGATCCGCCGCTGCATGAATTCCTGCCGCAGGAGGACTCCGAAGTCGCACGCCTCGCGGCGGAGCTGAACATCCCGAAGGAAGAGCTTGTCGCCAAGATCGAGATGCTCCATGAACTCAATCCCATGATGGGCCACCGCGGCTGCCGCCTGGCGGTCTCCTATCCCGAGATCGCGGTCATGCAGACCCGCGCCATCATCGAAGCCGCCATCAACGTCAACAAGGACGGCGGTTCGGTGATCCCGGAGATCATGATCCCGCTCGTCTGCGACATCAAGGAGCTCAAGTTCGTCAAAAACATCATCGTCAGCACCGCCGATGAGATCATCGCCCGGGCCGGCGTCGACATGAAGTACATGGTGGGCACCATGATCGAGATCCCGCGCGCCGCTCTGACAGCCGATGAGATCGCCGTCGAAGCCGAGTTCTTCAGTTTCGGCACCAACGACCTGACGCAGATGACGTACGGGCTTTCCCGCGATGACGCCGGCAGGATCCTCGAGGATTATTACAAGGCCAAGATTTTCGAATCGGATCCGACCGCGCGGCTCGACCGTATCGGCGTGGGCAAGCTGATGAAAATCGCGGTCGAAGGCGGCAGATCCGCAAGGCCGAACCTCAAGCTCGGCATCTGCGGAGAGCACGGCGGAGATCCCTCTTCCATCGAATTCTGCCACTCGATCGGACTGACCTATGTGTCCTGCTCGCCGTTCCGCGTCCCGATCGCCAGGCTTGCATCCGCACAGTCCGCCATCCGTGCAGGCAAAGAGAAATAAGCTTCCCGGCATCCCGCGCGGACTCTATTCCGCGAACAGAAACCCGGTGAACAAAGCCAAAAAAGAACCGCCTTCCGCGAAGGCGGTTCTTTTTTCGGAAACACGCTCTGCCCGAAAGAAAACGGCATCCCGGATCGGTGAGCGGTACGGCTTGCAGTATTCATGATATCATGTATAATAAAAAGGCCAGCCGCATCCGATCCATTTTTATGGAAGCCTTGTTGGAGACAGGACTGTCACAGGGGGTGAAGAACTTCGGAAGAAGTGTCCCGCCCTTTTCTTTTGACGGGTCACGGCGAGCGCGGCGGGACAGGGAGGCTTGCGCCATGGTATCACAGGCAGTGGAGAAGATCGTGTCCGCCGAAAAGCTGGCGGATGAGCGGATCGCGGAAGCGAGGGCGGAAGCGGCGCGCATCGTCGACGAAACCCGTGCGCAGGCGTTGGAGCTGGCCGTGCAGTCGGCCGAACGCGCGGAGGATGAGATCGGGACGATCCGGGCTGCGGATGCAGCGAGGATCCGGGAGATCGAAGCACAGGGTGCGAGGGACACGGCTGATGAGATCGCGAAGGTCAGAGCCACGGCCCGGGAGCGGATGGAGCAGGCGGCCCGCGCAGTAATCGCCGCATGGATCGCCGGCGCATGACGGGAGAGGCCGTCCGCGGGGATGAGGTAAAGGAATGACCAAGCTTCCGATGAAGCGGATCGAGATCATCGCGCTGACGCGGGACAGGAAGAACATCCTGGAACGCCTGCAGCGGCGCGGGATCGTGGAGGTATCGGACTGCCGGGACGATTCACTGGCAAGGCTGAACACCTCTTCGTCGATCACCCAGTTCGAGAAAGGGCAGGACACGGCGTCCCAGGCCCTGGAAATATTGAATGAATACGCCCCGGGGAAGGATTCCCTGTTTTCATCATGGAAGGGCAGGCGTGAGATCCGCAAGGACGATCTCGGCGTGTACATCGACCGGAGAGACCGTTTTCTGGAGATGTGCCATGCCCTGATCGGGCACCGGAAGGCCATCGCGGAGAGCCGGGCGGCGATCGCCCGGACGAAAACCCAGATGGACGCGCTGCGGATCTGGGAAGCCCTGGACGTCCCGACGCAGTTCCAGGGAACGAAAACCACCCGGTGCATCATCGGGACTTTGCCGGGCAAGTGGACGGAAGAGACCCTTCTGGCTGGACTGGCCGCCAGGATCCCGGACGCGGAGGCCATCCATGCCGAGATCGTATCGGCGTTCAAGGAGCAGACCTGTATTGCCGTGATCTGCCATCGGAACATGGCTGCAGCGGCGGGCGACGCGCTTCGGGAGATGGACCTCGTCCCGCCGTCCGATCCGTCGAGGATCCTTCCCGCAGCGCGGATGCACCAGTTCGGGGAAGACCTGGTGAAATATGAGAAGCAGATCGCGGAGCATGCCGACAAGATTCGTTCCTATGCGTCACACCGCGAAGACATCGAGTTCCTGTCGGATTACCTGGCCATGCGCAAGGAGAAATACATTGCGTTGGGACGGGTCGGAATGACGAAGCATACCTTCATGATCAGCGGCTACGTCGCGGAAAAGTATGCCGCGGCATGCGCGCAGGAGCTGGAAGATCGCTACGATGCCGTCGTGTCCCTGGAGACGCCGGGAGAGGACGACGATGTGCCGGCCTGTGTCGAGAACAACGGATTCGTCTCTCCGGTGGAGCCGGTGATGGAGATGTATTCCCTGCCGGGACGCAAGGACATTGACCCCAGCTCCGTCATGGCTTTTTTCTACTACCTGTTTTTCGGCCTGATGCTGTCGGACGCCGGATACGGGATCGTCACCGTGGCAGCGACGGCTTATGTCCTGCGCCGGTTCCATCTCGAAGGCACGATGCGCAAAACCTTCAAGATGTTCTTTTACAGCGGCCTTTCGACGATTTTCTGGGGCGCGATGTTCGGCAGCTGGTTCGGCGACATCATCCCGCTTGTGTACAGGCAGTTCCTGCATCTGCCGCCGCCGGACCTGGCCATCTGGCTGGATCCTGTCAAGGATCCGATCAAACTTCTGGTCGCGTCTTTCGCGTTCGGCATCGTCCACCTGTTCGCCGGTCTTGCCATACGCTTCAAGATGGAATGGGACAGCGGGCAGAAAGCCGACGCGTTCTGGGACACGGTTCCGGTTTTCCTGACGGTTCTGGGCGCCGCGCCTATGGCGGCTACCGTCCTGATTTCCGTGCCGCCCGCTCTTTCCGGCATCGGCCGGTATGTCGCGCTGGCGGGCGCGGTCCTGATCGTCCTTACCGCAGGCAGGCAGTCGAAAAATCCCGTCGCGCGCCTCGGGATGGGCTTGTACGGGCTGTACGGCATCGCCTCCGGTTATCTGGGCGACATCCTTTCCTATTCGCGCCTCCTGGCGCTCGGCCTGGCGACGAGCAGCATCGCCAGCGTGATCAATCTGATGGGATCGATGCCCGAAAACCTTGTATTGAAGGGGATCCTTCTGACGGTCGTCTTCGTCGCCGGCCATCCGCTCAACATGGCGATCAACCTGCTGGGCGCGTATGTGCACACCAACCGGCTCCATTTCGTGGAATTCTTCTCGAAGTTCTATGAGGGCGGCGGCAGGCCGTTCCAGCCATTGCGGATCGATTCAAAATATATCAGGATCAAGGAGTAAAAAAGTATGAATGATTATGGGATTGTATTGGCGATTTTCGGCGCGATCTCGGCGGCGCTGTTTGCGGGGATCGGCTCCGCGAAAGGGGTCGGGATCGTGGGTGAAGCCGCTGCGGGCGTCGTGACGGAGGATCCGTCGAAATTCAGCAAGGTGCTGATCCTGCAGCTTCTTCCCGGCACCCAGGGGATTTACGGATTGCTCACAGCCTTTCTCACACTGAACCAGATCGGGCTTCTGAGCGGCGCACCGGTCCCTATGTCGCTTGCCCACGGGCTTCAATATTTCATCGCCTGCATGCCGATCGCGATCGTCGGATACTTTTCCGCCATCGCCCAGGGCAGGACGGCGGTCGCGGGTGTCAGCCTCGTCGCGAAGAAGCCGGACCAGAACGGCAAGGCGATCACGATGGCCGCGATGGTCGAGACGTATGCCATCCTCGCGCTCCTGGTGTCCATTCTGGCGATCAGCAAGCTGAAGTAGGTGAAGGGATGGACGCACTGGAGAAGATCCTGAACAAGATCGGGGAGGACAACCTCGCAGAGCGGGAGGAGATCCTGGGGAAGGCGAGGGAAGAAGCTCGCCGGATCCTGGAGCAGGCCCGCGAGGCCGGCGAGGCATCAGGTGCATCGGCCGTGCAGGCGGCGCGTCTTCAGAGCGGGGATGAGGTGCAGCGGGCGGTTTCCCGCACGGAGCACGATCGCAGAAGGGCGGTCCTCGCGGCGCGCAATGAGCTCATCGGGGATGTGATCCGGGAAGCGGAGCGGCGTCTGCGGGATCTGCCGGACGCGGAATATTTTGATGTGCTGAAGCGGCTGGCGCTTCGGCATGCGCGCGAAGGCCAGGGCGTGCTGCTGTTTTCCGAAAGGGATCTGCGCCGGATGCCGGCAGGGTTCGCGCAGGAGCTGAACAGCCTGCTTTCCGGCAGCGGACGATCGGTCACGGTCGGCCGGGAGACGATCCCGGCAGGCGGGGGATTTGTGATCCGGTATGAGGATATCGAGCAGAACTGCACGTTTGACGCTTTACTCCGGGATTCTCTGGAGGATATCCGCGACGCGGCGTTCCGCGCGCTGTTTACGGACGATAACGAATGAAAGATACGGATTACGCATACGCAGTCGCCCGGATCCGGGCAAACGAGCAAAGCCTTCTGACGTCGGCAGAGCTGGAGCAGCTTGCCCTGGCGCCGGATGCCGATGCCGTGCGGAGGCTCCTGGAAGCGCGGGGTTGGCTGGATGCCGAACGCGCGGAGGAGACCGGCGAAGCGCTGGACCGCAAGGCGCAGGAGGCCTGGCAGCTGCTCCGCGCGGTCGCGCCCGATATCCGCGAGCTCGATTTCCTTATCATACGACATGATTTCCACAATATGAAAGCCGCGTTGAAATCCTTTGTCTATACCAGGACTTCCGGGCGTGAGGACCGCGATGCGATCCGCTTCATGCTTCCGTCCGTCCTGGATCCGCAGGAGATCCGTCGGGCAGTCTACGGGCAGGAAGCCCGCGATCTGCCGGAGTTCGCACGAGACGCGATCCGGGATACGTATGACGTCCTGGTCCGGACGATGGACGGACAGCTGGCAGACATCCGCCTGGATGCCCTGGCGCTGGACCGGTCCATGGAGCTGGCTTCCGCGACCGGCAGTGTGTTCCTCCGCGAACTGGCGGAGCTGCAGTGCGCCGCCGCGGATATGAAGACCGCGCTTCGCGCCGCGCGGACCGGCAGGGACGAGGCATTTCTCGAGACGGCCTTGAGCCGGGCGGGCATGCTTGACAGGCCGGCCATCATCCGGGCCGCGGCGGACGGGGAGCAGGCGCTGCTCGCGCATTTTTCATCGACCCGCTTCGGAGAGGCGGCCGACTCATACCGGATCTCGCCGGCGGCATTCGAGAAATGGTGGGATGACAGAGTCATGGCGCACGCGCAAAAGGCAAAATACATCAGTCTGGGCGTCGCGCCTCTGGCTGCGTATCATATCGCGGCCGACACGGAGATCCGGTCCGTGCGGATGATCCTGGCTTCCAAGCGCGGCGGATTTCCGCCGGAAATCCTGAAGGAAAGGCTGAGGATGGCGTATGTATAGGGTAGCCGTCATGGGCGACAAGGACAGCATCAGCGGATTTGCCGCACTCGGTCTGGAGACATTCCCCGTCGCGGACACCGCCGGTGCGGCGGAGCTGTTCCGCCGGATCGCGAAGCAGGATTATGCCGTGCTGTTCATCACGGAAGCTCTTGCGGCAGGTCTCGGGGATGAGATCGAAAAAGTGAGGGACCGGGTCACGCCGGCCGTGATCCTGATTCCCGGCGTTTCCGGCAATACCGGCATGGGGATGCGCAACGTCGGGAGGACTGTGGAAAAGGCGGTCGGCTCCGACATCATCAGCTGAAACAGGAAGGGATCTCCGGAGAGCCTGTGCAGGGCTTCCCGGGGATCATGAACGGGATATGGAGAGTATGGAGAGAGGAAATCAAATGGAAAGCGGTACGATCGTGAAAGTATCCGGACCTTTGGTGGTTGCGGAGGGCATGCGTCACGCGGGCATGTACGATGTTGTGCGCGTCAGCAGGCAGCGCCTGATCGGCGAGATCATCGAAATGCGCGGAGACAGGGCATCGATCCAGGTCTATGAGGAGACTTCCGGACTGGGGCCCGGCGAGCCGGTCGAGACGACAGGCGAACCGATGAGCGTTGAGCTCGGCCCCGGCCTGATCGGCAGCATTTTCGACGGGATCCAGCGGCCTCTGGATAAAATCATGCAGATGACAGGCAACAACCTGGCACGGGGTATCGAAGTCCCCTCCCTGGACAGGGAGCGGAAATGGCTGTTCGAGCCGGTGCTTGAAGAAGGGACCGAAGTGACCGGAGGAGATATCCTCGGGACGGTCCGGGAGACCGATGTCGTCCTTCACAGGATCCTGGTGCCGCCGTTTGTACGGGGCACGCTTCTCAAGGCGGAACGCGGCGAGTTTTCCGTGACCGGCACCGTGGCCGTGATCCGGACCGCGGACGGCGACGTCGGCGTCAGCCTCATGCAGCGGTGGCCGGTGCGCAAGGGCAGGCCTTATGTCAGGAAGCTGACACCGGACAAGCCTCTGGTCACCGGCCAGCGCGTGATCGACTGCCTGTTCCCGATCGCAAAGGGCGGGGTCGCCGCGATCCCGGGACCTTTCGGGAGCGGCAAGACCGTGACACAGCACCAGCTCGCGAAATGGGCCGAAGCGGACATCGTGGTCTACATCGGCTGCGGAGAGCGCGGCAACGAAATGACCGATGTGCTCAACGAGTTCCCGGAACTGATCGACCCGCATACCGGAAAGTCGCTGATGGAGCGGACCGTCCTGATCGCCAACACCTCCGACATGCCCGTTGCGGCCCGCGAGGCTTCCATTTATACCGGGATCACGATCGCCGAATATTTCCGCGACATGGGCTATTCTGTCGCGCTGATGGCCGATTCGACATCCCGCTGGGCAGAGGCGCTTCGCGAGATGTCGGGACGGCTGGAGGAAATGCCGGGCGAAGAAGGGTACCCCGCCTATCTGGGCAGCCGTCTGGCCCAGTTCTACGAGCGGGCCGGGCGCGTGGTCGCGCTGGGATCGGACGGGCGCGAAGGCGCGCTGTCCGTCATCGGCGCCGTGTCGCCTCCCGGCGGGGACATCTCCGAGCCGGTTTCCCAGGCGACGCTGCGGATCATCAAGGTGTTCTGGGGCCTCGACGCCCGCCTCGCGTACGAGCGCCATTTCCCCGCGATCAACTGGCTCACCAGCTATTCGCTTTATATCGACATCCTGCGCCGATGGTTCGATGATCACATTTCCGCCGACTGGATGGAGCTTCGCGGCAGGATGATGATCCTCCTGAACGACGAAGCGGAGCTGCAGGAGATCGTCAAGCTCGTCGGGATCGACGCGTTGTCCGCGGGAGACCGGCTCAAGATGGAGACTGCGCGTTCCATCCGGGAGGATTTTCTCCACCAGATGGCCTACCACGAGGTCGACACCTACAGCAGCCTGAACAAGCAGTTGCTCATGATGCGGCTGATCCTCGCCTTCCACGACGCCGCGCAGGAGACGATGGCCGCGGGCGGCGACATCGACGCGATCGCCGGGCTGGCCGTCCGGGAGCGGATCGGCCGATTCAAATATGTCCATGAGGAAGACACCGCCGCGGAATATGACCATACCATCGAGGAAATCCGCAGGCAGATGCTGAATACGATACCGAAGGGGGAACTCTGATGCCTACTGAATATCGTACCATCCAGGAAGTCGCCGGACCGCTGATGCTGGTGCGGGACGTGCAGGGTGTGACCTACAATGAGCTCGGCGAGATCGAATTGGCAAACGGCGAACGGCGCCGCTGCAGGGTGCTGGAGGTCAACGGCTCCAACGCTCTGGTCCAGCTGTTCGAGAGCTCGGCCGGGATCAACCTCGCCGACAGCAGGATCCGTTTCCTGGGCCGGCAGATGGAGCTCGGCGTGTCCATGGACATGCTTGGCCGCATTTTCGACGGCCTCGGACGACCCATCGACGACGGCCCCGAGATCATCCCGGAGAAGCGGATGGATGTGAACGGCCTTCCGATCAATCCGGTCGCCCGCAATTACCCGAAGGAGTTCATCCAGACCGGAGTCTCCGCGATCGACGGCCTCAACACGCTCGTGCGCGGCCAGAAGCTTCCGATCTTCTCCGCCAGCGGGCTGCCGCACGCGCACCTGGCCGCGCAGATCGCCCGGCAGGCGAAGGTGCGCGGGACGAGCGAGCCGTTTGCGGTGGTGTTCGCCGCGATGGGCATCACCTTTGAGGAGTCAAGCTTTTTCATCGAAAGCTTCCGCGCGACCGGCGCGATCGAGCGGACGGTGCTTTTCATCAACCTCGCGAACGATCCGGCGATCGAGCGCCTGACCACACCGAAAATGGCGCTGACCGCCGCGGAATACCTGGCCTTTTCCGAGGGGATGCACGTGCTGGTCATCCTGACGGACATCACGAACTACGCGGACGCGCTGCGCGAAGTGTCCGCGGCCCGCAAGGAAGTGCCGGGCCGTCGCGGCTATCCGGGGTACATGTACACCGACCTCGCAACGATCTACGAGCGGGCGGGCCGCCAGAAGGGCAAGGCGGGCAGCATCACGATGATCCCGATCCTGTCGATGCCGGAGGACGACAAGACGCACCCGATTCCGGACCTGACCGGCTACATCACGGAGGGCCAGATCATCCTGAGCCGAGAGCTGTACCGCAAGGGGATCACGCCGCCGATCGATGTCCTGCCGTCTCTTTCGAGGCTCAAGGACAAGGGGATCGGCGAAGGGAAGACCCGCGCCGACCACTCGAATACGATGAACCAGCTTTTCTCGGCTTACGCGCGCGGCAAGCAGAGCAAGGAACTGATGGTCATCCTCGGCGAATCCGCCCTGACCGAAGTGGATCGCATTTACGCGAAGTTTTCGGATGAATTCGAGCGGCAGTATGTCTCCCAGGGCTATCAGTCGAACCGGAGCATCGAAGAGACCCTGGACATCGGCTGGAAGCTGCTGCGGATCCTGCCACGCGCCGAGCTTAAGCGCATCAGCGACGAATGGCTCGATCTGTATTACGATCAGGAAGAAGCGAAGCAGCCGTCCGCAGGCAACGCCTGACCGGCCGCGGCCGGGACGCGCACCGGCCTGAACACGCAGACACGGATCATCGGGGGAGCGTATCATGGCAACGTTGAATGTCAATCCAACCAGAATGGAGCTGACCAACCTCAAGCGGAAGCTCGTCACCGCCCTGCACGGCCACAAACTGCTGAAGGACAAGCGGGACGAGCTGATGCGCCGTTTCCTCGAACTGGTCCGCGAAAACAAGGCTCTGCGAGTGGAAGTCGAAGATGCGATCCGCCGCTCCGGCCGCAACATGGCCCTCGCGCGCGGCATGGATCCGGACGCGGTGCTGGACACCGCGCTGCTTCTGCCCAGGCAGGAGCTGCAGCTCGAAATGGAACGGCAGAATGTCATGAGCGTGATGATCCCGGTATTCAAGGCCGTTTTCAGGACCAGCGACCCGAACGACATCTATTCGTATGGCTATGCGTTCACGTCGGCCGACCTGGACGACGCGGTCCGGTCGCTGGCGGATGTTTTTCCGAAAATGCTCCGCCTGGCCGAAGTCGAAAAGTCCTGCCAGCTCCTGTCCGCCGAGATCGAAAAGACCCGGCGCCGGGTCAACGCGTTGGAGCATATCATGATCCCGCAATACCGGGAGACGATCCGGTACATCACGATGAAGCTCGATGAAAACGAACGCAGTACGACCTCCCGCCTGATGAAGGTCAAGGACATGATGCTCGCCAAGGCGCACGGGTATGAAGCCCGCTGAAAAGAGGGCGTTTTTACCTGAAAAATATCAGGATGCCGGTGTTTCCAGCCATTTCGCCGCAGCCTGTACAAACGGGCTGTCCGGACTGTGGGATACTGCAAACGGCGAGTCCGCCGCTTCGATCCCCCACCCGAAAACGGTCACAAGCGCGGCTCCATGGCCGAACATCGAATCGAAATAGCTGTCGGCTTGGGCAAATGACCCGTTTACGCCGCGGTCATATCCTTCTGCGCACGCGAATTCATCCTGATCGGAATCTGCCTTCCGGATCTCATTTACCAGAGTATCAAGATTATAGGGACAGGTCACCGGCGACAAGGTATATCCCGGGGTGCAGTATGCATTGACCGCAGCCCGGACAGGCGGAGCAAATGTTGTCCGGAGATCGGTTCTGGCGGACATGAAGCCAACCATATGCGAATAGATTTTTTCTTTCGGGATCCCGGAATCATAAGCGGTCCGGGCGAGAAGTTCCGAATAATCGTGGATGACATCATACAGAGTTTCCAGATCATATGATGCTTTATCAAGGATGGACAGAGAATGATACCCGTAACGCGCAGCTTCCCAGGGCTGCATCCGGTCATTCGCCAGTACATTGACGAGCAGATCGGATGGATTGATATTCAGGACGGTATTTCCCGTTGAATAATCCGGAATGTGGGTTTCCCATCCGATCGCCATCCCGGCGAACAGATATTCTTTACCGGCTTTGCGCAGCGCGTCCAGCCGCTCATTCAGAGGATTCAGAACCCCTTCTTTCATCTGCCGGACCACGAAATTCCTCAAGCCTTCGGACTGGAAGCAGGGGAAAGACGACGCGTGCATCCACCGTCCCCAGTTGAACCAATAATAGGGAAGCCGTCCATTGCTTTCGCCGCCCCAGGTTTCAGAAAACACCGGAAAAGAAACCCATTCACACCAATCGGGATTTTCATAAAACTTCGGTAACGCGCCACTGCCGAACTGGGTCGTATAATTATTACAGTCGTCCAATTGAAAATAAACCGGAACGTTATATTTCTCAGCTGCATTGAACGCCAGCCGAATCTCGTCCTGCATTTCCGCGACCGACTGGGTCAGAAGCATCGGGCCCGCGATGCCGAATGCGTATTTATAAGGGCCGGCGGGATCGATTTCTCCGAAAATATGGGGGATTTCTTCGATGAAATTATACCGGGTATCCGCATCTTTCCCCATATTGAACGAACGCGCCTGCGAAATGCTTGTATTGGTCAGGAAGAAGACAATATAGCGTTCGCTGCGTACATACCGATCTCGGTAGAGAATGCGATCCGCTTCGATGCTGACGCCGGAGGATGCGATATGGGAAGAACCTCCCTGCATGGATCCTGGCGCGGATGATGACGATCCTGCGTCCGTGGAGCCGGATGCAGTGGAAAAGGATCCCGATGCTCTTCCGGAAGAGGAAGAAAGCCCGGAGGTGACAGCCGGTTCCTGCGTGCCGGATGAGTCCGTCCTGGAATCCGGAGTTTCTACCAAGGAGGATGCACTTGTATCGGAAGGGAATGGAGTTAGGATTCTGCCGCACGAGGTGAGCAGGAAAAGTACGGAAACTGCTACACAAAACCATTTTTTCATCGATATGACTCCGATCCGGCGGTATCCGGGGCATTGCACCCCGGATACCAATGTTTTTTTAGCGTACCCGAATGCCGGATCTGATGAAACAGCGGAGTGGCTTACTTTTTTGTGGAAATGGCTCCGGACCGTTCTCAAACCTCCAGGGTTTCCCGCCGCTTTTCGCTGCGGAACTGCACGGGCGATTTCCCTGTGTAACGTCTGAAAATGATGTCGAACTGGGAGCTGCAGGAAAAACCGCAAGTCTGTGCAATATTCAAGACGGATTCCGGCGAATTGACGAGCAGGATTTTGGAATACTCAAGTCTTTGCTGAATGATGTATTGCTTCGGGGAAAGCCCGGTCTGCATTTTGAAAAGATGTCTGAAATAATGATAGCTGTACCCTGAAAGATCCGCCAGTTCCTGCATGTCGATTTCGGATCCGATATTTTCATTGATGTGCTGTTTGATTTTATAAAAGTCGTCGTATTTCATGGTATCCTTGAGATTTCCGCGGTCGAACCGATAAAGGAACTCGGAAAGCTGGAGATTGATCATTTCTTTATAATGGGCCTGGTGCTGAAACGCTTCCTGCTTGACCTTGTTGACGATCTCACGGACCGTGCCGTCCGGATCCGGATAATTGCCGCATCGGAGCGTAACATTGCAGATGGGCTGCAGGCGGAATCCGATGCAATAGACCGATGTCCGGTTTTTGTGGTATTCATCATGCAGAACTTCCGGCGGATAGATCGAGTATGAATTTTTTGCGAATGATAAGGACCCATCAGGAGTCTTACTGCTGCCGCTTCCCTCAAAATAATAAACTAATTCGTAACTGTCGTGATTGTGGGAGGTGACCACAGTATTCGGTTGATGGATAAAAATGAATTGGAAATCCAATACCGCCAGATCCATATATCCTCCGTTTCTTAGGCGAAATAACGATAATGGGCACGATGGTTTCCCTGTGTTTATATAATAAGTAGTTTTCCGTTTTTTGTAAAGTGACCTGATCGGCTAAGTCCCAAGGGGAGAAGCAGCGGATGCCGGATCGGCACGGAGAAGCCATGGAATCACATGAAAGCCAAAAAAATAAAATGTTGAACCAATTCCCTGTATTTTCACCCTGTCCGATGATTTACTATAATGATGAAAAGACAGGATATCGGAGAAACCAAGGGGGATCGATCATGAAACAGATAACAAAAGCGTTGTGTGTCCTCGTTGCATTTGCCCTGCTGGGCATCCTTCCGGCTTGTACGCCGGAAAACGGGACCTCGTCTTCCCAGGCGGAGGATAAGCCGGTCGAACTGCTGATCGACATGCACGGCTGGATGCCGACGATCAACACCGAACCGACGGCTGACAGCCCGACCGTGTTCCTTTCGACTCAGAAAATCGCGGATGAGTTCATGGTCCTGCATCCGAACATCAAAATCAAGTGGGCCCGCAGCAAACCTGTCGGCGGTCTTGACAAGGAACTCGCCGAATGGTTCACCACCCAGATCAATGCCGGAACAGCTCCCGCCATCGCATTCACATGGGGGACGCGCTATCAGGATCGTGGCTGGTATGAGCCGCTTGACGAATACCTTCAGGAAGCCGATACCTATGTGGACGGCAACCAGAAATGGGCGGATCTGTTCCCATCCTACCTGTGGACAAGGAGCACGATCCAGGACATCAACAAGCATGTGGTGGCTATCCCTGTCATTCTCTTTGCAGGACCGCCGACAGGATATTATTACAACAAGGATGCTTTTACTGCATCCGGTATCGGGGCAATTCCGAAAACATGGGAAGAATTGATCACCGCCACGGAGAAGTTGAAAAACGCCGGTTATATCCCGCTTGCACCATGGGGATTCTTCAAAACAATTCAGTTTGCATCCTGGGTGCAGCAGTTCATTCTCGGCCCGTCCATCGCCGCCTATATCAAGGACCAGACGGACTACAACCAAGACGGGACTGTGGACAGCACCGAAAACCTGCGGGCCGTCAAGGAAGGCCTGTACAATCCGGTCACTCATGATTACGCCAGGGAACTGTTCTACCAGATAAAACGCTACTATACACAGGTCTTGCCGAATGGATGGGAAAACAGCGACTTCATGACTCCCTGGAACAAAGGGACGCTCGGCATGAAAGAGGAAGGGATCTGGGCGATCCAGGCGGAAAACAACAACAAGGCAAAAAAATATCCCTACGGGGTTTTCCCGAATCCGCTTCTTGACAAGGACACGACGCCGTTTGTCGGGACTGTGGAATATACGGAAAAGGGACCCTACCAGCCGGATCCGGATCTTCAGCTCAACATCCTCAAACCGACCGTTGACGGGAATCCTGAACTCCTGCGGGCTGCCGTGGAATTTCTCAAGTTCCTCACGACCCCCGAGAATGAGAGCCTGATGGTGCTGGAGCAGGGTTCCTCCGTCGGCGCCGTGAAAGGATGCGACATCCCGCCGCTCCTTACGGATTATTTCAACAACTCCTTTCCGAAGCCGCTCAACACCTCATGGCCCGGCGCGTTCACTGCGGAGAAGAACCTTGAGCTCGACAAAGCGCTGGAGCTTTGGGTCAAGGGTGAAACGAAAGACGACGCTTTCTTTGCGGAAGTGAACACGATCCAGCAGGCCGGTGCGGACAGCTATATCGAGAGCATGGATGTGGACACGACGGGCTGGACCATCAACGGATGACGCCGGGAGCGGATGCGCGGTGAAAAAGAAACTGATCACATTATTGATCCTGTGCCTGATCTTCGGAATGTTTTACACCTTCGATGCATTCAGGGCTTCGCAGTTCCATATCGGCCTGGTATCCGTTTCACCGGATCCCGGAGTCGCGGACGGGCAGTCGCCGATCACGATCGTCGTGCAACTGACCCAGAACGGCGGACAACCGGTCGGAGGACATTCTCTGTTCGCATTTTCCCTCGGAGGCGGGATGCTGAAGGCCAACCGCGAAATCACGGACGAAAACGGGAAAGTGACGTATGTCTACTATCCCTACCGCGCTTCCAAGCTGATGGAACTGAAGGATGTTCCGATCAAAGTCATCGACGAATCCAATTCCATCGTCATTGAAGTCAACGCGACGGGCATTTTCACCGTGCGGCTGACAGAACCGGAGCCGGCTGACAACGGAACACCGGGCCAGGACGATATTTTCGGCGAAGGATGAATCCTTCAGCGCATCGGCAAATGCAGCCGATCAGGAGAATCATTTCATGAAACCAGTGACAGCAAACGGTACAGCAACATGGAGCCGCGGAACGGACGGACTGGCTTCCAGGATATGGAAAAGCCGGAAGGCTTATCTTTATCTGACTCCGATGTTCCTCGGGCTGTTCATTTTCTGCTATTATCCACCGCTCAGTGGCATCTTCCGCTCGTTTTTCGACTGGGACGGTGTCGGGAATGCGGATTTCATCGGTCTCGGAAACTTCAAGGAGCTGTTTACTGATAAAATCTTCCTGAATTCCATCAAAACGATGTTCATCCTTCTGATCCCGAGGCTTCTGATCGGCATCATCGTTCCATTTCTCATGGCAGAGTTGATTTTCGGAGTCCGCCACGCAAAGCTGCAGTCGGGCTACCGGATCGGCATCCTTCTTCCGATCGTGGCGCCCGGCGTCGTCGGGTTGTTGATATGGAAATATGTGTACGACCCGAACATAGGGCTGATGTCGGCATTGCTCAAGGCGCTTCATGTGGTTCCCCAGGATGCCGTGATCAACTACCTCGGGGATATCCGCCTGGTCATCCCTGCGATCATTTTCATGGGATTTCCCTGGATCGGCGGCACCAGCGTGCTGATTTATATGTCCGGTTTGATGAACGTGTCGGGTGAACTGATGGAATCTGCAAATTTGGACGGCGCGGGGATCATAAAGCGGATTTTCCATATCGACATCCCGCTCCTCATGGGACAGTTCCGCTACTTCATCATTTTCGGCATCATCGGCGGTCTGCAGGATTATGGCGTCCAGCTTGTCCTGACACATGGAGGTCCTGGATACGCGACCTTTGTTCCCGGCTATTATATGTATAACGAGGCATTTGTCGCCGGCAGGATGGGGTATGCCTGTGCCATCGGCACTAGCATGTTCGTGGCAATCTTTTTCATCAGCCTGCTTGCGTTCCGGTATATCCGGACCGGCAATGACGCCGCAAGCAACTGAGAGGAGGATAGCATGCTCAAGCTGAGGAATTTCATACGGCAATCAACTCTGAATCTGGTCATCCTCGTGCTTCTTTTCATGATGATCTACCCTCTCGGGATCGCACTCTGGGGCGCCTTCAAATCCGATGTTGCATTTGATTACAGCAAGTGGTACCCCACCTTCCCGCTGCGGATCAGCAATGTAGTGACCGCGTTCACCAGCGTCTGGCGCTATCTGATCAACACGATCCTGGTCGCTGCGGTCGGTGTATCGGGCGGGCTTTTCCTATCTTCCATCTCAGCCTATACATTCGCCCGCATGAATTTCCCGGGAAAACAGATCCTGTACATGATGGTGGTGTCCCTCATGATGGTGCCCGGCGTTCTGACGCTCGTGCCTGCATTCATGCTGTATAGAGGTCTCGCCCTGACCAATTCCTATGCGGTTCTGATTCTCCCGCTTATCGTCGGCGGCCCGATATTCGGCGTTTTTCTCCTGAGGACATTCTTCGAAGGGATCCCCAGGGACTTTTTTGAAGCCGCGCAGATCGACGGTGCTACCGATTTCCAATGCTATTACCGGATCGCGCTTCCGCTATGCATCCCGATTCTGGGCACATTAGCCATTATGAACCTGGTCGGGATCTGGAATGACTATCTTTGGCCTATGATCACGATCCAGGATTACAGCAAGTTCACGATTTCGGCAGGGATCCTGATTACATTCCAGAAGCAATACTCGATGAACTATCCCGTGACCTTTGCAGGCTATCTGGTCGCTTCCATCCCGCTGATCATCCTGTTCATTTTTGCCAATAAATACTACATCCAGGGGCTGATCAGCTCTTCTATCAAGATGTAACCCGAAAAAACGGCTTGGAGAAATGTATGAGCATGAGAAAAATACCGGTAATCATCGACACGGACATAGGAGACGACATCGACGACGCATTTGCCCTTTGTCTTGCGATGAAAAGTCCTGAAATCGAGCTTCTGGGGGTGACGACGGTGTTCAAGGACACCGTGCGTCGCGCGAAAATCGCCAAGCGCTTGATTCGGCTGGGAGGGATGGACAAGGTGCCGGTGATTCCCGGATGCGGCATCCCCTTATGCAATCCGGTCAAATTCGGCGTGCCTCAGGATTTCGGTCGTAAACCGGATACATATATCGATGATACCGATGAGGAACCGCTCGATGAGGACACGGATGCCGTGACATTTCTGCGAGACACCGCGGCGGCATGCGCCGAACCGCTCACACTGGTCACACTCGGGCCGCTGACCAATATCGCACTCTTCATCACTCAGCATCGCGGCCTTATCCCGAAAATCGGGCGGATTGTCATGATGGGCGGAGCCTATTTCATGAATTACCAGGAACACAACATATCCTGCGATCCGGAAGCGGCGCAGATCGTCCTTGATTCCGGAATCCCCGTCACGGCGGTCGGGCTCGATGTGACATTCCAATGCAAGCTGAGCGGAGAACAGATCCGGATGCTGGACATGGATCCCCATCCCTGCATCCGATTTTTGATGGCTATGCGCCGCAACTGGGGACACGACGTTTATCTCCACGACCCTCTCGCGGTGGCTGCAGCTTTTGACCCGACCCTGACCGTCCGGGAGAAACACTGCTTCGCCGTGGAGCTTCACGGCATGTACGCAAGAGGGATCATGGTCAATCTTTCGGATTTCAATTGGAAAAAAGACAAGAAGGGATCCATGCTGGAAGTCTGTTCGCAGGTGGACAGCAAACGGTTCGTCGATATGGCCATGGAACGGCTCACGGCGTTCTGAAGCGCCGCGCAGACCGGATCATAATGAATGGAGGAATGAAAAAATGAAAAAACCGGTACAGCTGCTTGCCCTGTCTCTCGCCCTGGCGTTTTCCATGTCCCTTTTCCTTGTGCCCTGCTCGGCAGAGGACGGATTGTCGGATTGGACGCTATCAGGAACGACGGCGACTGTCCAGACCGACGGGATCCATTTCAAAGCCGACAGCCTTGATGCTCTTACGTACGGCGTTTACAATGTTCCCCAGAACACCCAGGATGTTTCGGTCGAGATCACCCCGGTGTATTGTGAGAATAAAACCGATTACGACGCGTGGATCTGTGTCAGCTTCATGGGCGTACCTTCCATGTTCAGTCTGGAAGATCAGAAGAACACTCCCGGCTTTGTTGCACTTTATTATAATTATAAAGGCACATTCCGGATCACACTCGACGGGTATATGGAAAAAATTTACAACGGCTTGAATTCATGGAGGCTGTTGGAAAAGGGCACGCCGCTCAAGGTCGGCCAGAAGAATAAAATCGTGCTGAAATGGGATACCGAGCAGAATTTCTATCATCTGGTGATCAATGATGTCCAGCTCGATGACAATGCGCAGCTGATGCTGGCAGTTAAGGATGTCATCTTCCCGACCGGCAGTAAATACATCCTGGTCGGTTCCTATACGCAGGATGGTAAACCTGCGGAATTCATCATCAACTCCATCAACGGTAAGGAACTCGGAGCAGCTCAGCCTACGAGTTCGGCAGCGTTATCTTCCGCACCGGCTTCTTCCGCAGCAGCTTCTTTTGTTTCGCAGGATAGCGCTGTGTCGAATCCGGAAAGCCTGACGGCATCCTCTGAAGTCCCTGTAGAAAGCACGGTCTCGGAAGAGGCATCCGATGTGTCGGATGGATCCGCTTCAACGATATCGGGCGATGGAATGGCCGGTGATGATGAAACGGACGGAAATTCCGCGCTTCCGATCATCCTCGGGATAGCGGGCGGAGCCATCATCCTGGCGGCGGCAATTCTCCTGTTTCTGAAGCGCAAGGCTTCGAAAGGCCAATGATCATGCGAAAAATTTTACAGGAAGTCCCTGAAATGCCTGTCAAGGCATGGAGAAAAATTCTATTCACCGGAGCAATGGCTGTCATGTTGATTTTTACTGCTTTAGGTTCATCCTGCGCGCCATCGGTGGACGATCTGCCGATGAAAACCTTCAGCGATGCTGAATTTCTCGATCCGGATGTTGCTTTCAGACCGATACCGGTCATCCACAGCAACCTGGACAAAGCTGCGGTTTTCAATCTCAAAGGGCTCGGATACGGCGGAGTCGTCACGAATGTATCCTTTGCACAGTATCTTGTCAACGATGAGATGTGGTCGGATTTCGAAGACCTGGTCAAGTATACGATCGAAGATCAGGGGCTTCGGATGTGGATCTACGACGAGCGCGGTTACCCCAGCGGTTCGGCCGGTGGTCTGGTCCTTAAGGATAACATGGACTGGCAGGCCAAAGGAATTGTTTGCCTGAACGTGGTATCCGAAGGGAAGGAGACCCTGACGATCCGGAAACCGTACGGCCATATCGCCTGTGTTGCTGCGTTTGCATTTCGCGGAACGTCTGTCGAGAATATCGACTATGCCGCCTATCAAGACCTTTCCGATCGGCTGGATTCGGACGGGACTCTGTCCTGGACCGCTCCGGAAGCCGGCTGGACTGCTGTCTGCGTATATTCGAAGAATTTCTTCGAAAATACCCACGCGGCATTCAACTGGGCAGAAGTCAGGCGGTACATCGACCTGCTCGATCCGGATCCCGTGCGGAAGTTCATCGATGTCACTTACCAGAGGTATTTCGATCATGTCGGACAGTATTTCGGCAAAGGAATCGAGGCGTTTTTTACAGATGAACCTTCTTTGATGGGCACATATTTTGTCGATCCTCCGCCGACGACACCCGCGGTGATCGACGCGCCGGATCCGGCGATCCCGTTGCTGACCACCGCGAATTACGGAGACAAACTACTTGACGAATTCAAGAAACGCCGCGGTTATGAAGCGGCAAAATACCTGCCACTCCTCTTTTCCGAGAACTCGGAAGAAGCATTGAAATTCCGATGGGATTACTACAGGACTTTATCCGAACTGGTGGCGGAGAATTACACAGGCCAGATCGGAAAATTCTGCGATGAACACGGGATCGCTATGTCCGGACATTTGCTCTTTGAAGAAGATATCAGCAAACATCCAATATTCGAAGGCGATTATCTCCAGATCATGAAAAACATGCAGTACCCGGGAATCGATCTGCTGACCTCCCATCCGGAGACCGCGCTGGGCTGGGCTTCAACCGCTGTGAAATTCGCATCGTCCGCAGCAGACTATTCCAAACGTGAGAAGGTGATGAGCGAGGTGTCGGACGCTTTCGACGGAACCAAAGGAAGCGTCATGGACCGGATCGGTTCGGTCGCCGTCCAGTATGCCCTTGGAGTCAGCCAGATCAACTCGTATTACCCCATCAACAACATGACGGAGGATGAAAACCGGCTCTTCACCAACACCATCGGCCGATTCGGCTATATGCTGGACGGTGGAAAACATATCGCGCGGGTTGCGGTCTATTACCCGATCGAAGGGATATGGACCCAGACAACGGCTCCCGAAAATCTTTACAGCTTCAACAAATCCGTCAGTTACCTCAGCGACAACTTCAGGGAACTCAGCGTCGAACTCCTGAAAAACCAGATCGATTACGACTACCTCGATTTCCTTAATCTTCAGGGATGCCGGCTGAAAGATGGGAAGATCATAACGCCGGGAAACAGCGAATACAGCGTTCTTGTCATTCCCCAGACGCCAGCGCTCAGCGCCGGAACGATCGATTTTCTGCGGAAAGCCGCGGATAGCGGAGTGAAGATCTTTCTTCAGGACATCGGGTCCGTGCTGACTGAAAACGGGGCGGATGCGGACAAGGCAGAGAGCGCGCTTGCGGTATTGAAAAAAAACGGGAATGTACGGGAGTTTGTGTCGAACTACGATCTACCAGACGGCATGAAAGACCTGAATATCCGGGATATCCTGATTTCCGGGGGCAACCGGAACATCGTCTACCGGAAGGAACAGTTCCAGGGACGCAGCGTCTATATGCTGGTCAACACGAATTCCAAAGACCAGACGATCACGGTCAAGTTCAACGGGAACGGCAAGACCGTGCGGATCTGGGATCCCTTCACGGGCGATGTGCGCGAACTCGAAGCCAACGATGTGTCTCAGGAGCATTTGTCTTTGACCGGGTTAACGATCGGGGCTGGCAGAGCATTGTTTGTCACCATCGAAGAATAGTGTCATAAATGTGAAAAACACATTTAGGAATAAAAAGGAGGAGAGAAAATGAAGAAAATCGCATTGATCACCGTGTTGCTCATGACCCTTGTCCTGGCCGGCGGAATGTCCGTTTCCGCCGCAAACGGACAAACCCTCGAAGAGTGGAGGGACTACTATTCCACCTGCGGCCTGAACGAGATCGGCGTTCACATGTTCGCCGATGCATCCCTGAAAGCACCTCTGACCCCCGGCTATCTGACAGTCGACATGAATGTGGACAAGCTCGTGGATTTGCCAGCTGACGCCTGGATCGCCCTTGCTTTCGTGAACACCTCCGATTATGCCATGAATCCCCTCAACAACGATCCCAATGGAATCGTGCTGATGCTCAAGAACCGCGGCGGCACGCTGAATGTTTCCTGCTACCAGACCAGCTTCAGCAAGGCTTATTTTGAAAATGTACAGACCACCGCGAATTCAATCGGCGACCTGAAATTCGAATTTGTGCGCGACGAAGCCAACAGCACATGGAACCTGTTTCTGAACGGGACAAAGGTCAATCCGGATAACACATCATTCGCCACGCTGGCCACGACCGATTTTACCGATGAAGCCGGCAATACCTACCTCGCGTTTGCCGCCTACGACGGCACCGGCGATGCACCGAATGCCCGTTCCTGGACTGTCCGCGAAGTGAGTGACGTCGATCCCAACGCAGCCGCACCTACAGCTACGCCAACCGTGGAACCGACCGCCGCGCCGACCGAAGGCACCAGCCCGCAGACCTCCGATGTAACCATGATCGGCATGATCGGCCTTGCGCTCGCGTCCTCGGGATTGTTCCTGAAGGCAGGGAAGAGGAAATAAACACAGGCATGACAGACCGCTGAAGTCCCGCACGCTCCGGCGTGCGGGACTTTCCCTGTCCCGATGCCGGAGTCGGCGCAGAAAGGAGTGGAGTCGTAGATGAGCCGCATGATCCCAGGACAGACTATGATCCGGATGAGTTCCGGAAGGAAGGCTGCCGCAGCTTTTCTCATTCTCACCTGCCTGCTGCTCCAGACCGCCGTGTCATGTGGGAAGCAGCCGGCCGATGAAGAGGAGCCGATCCGTTATCTCATGTTCATGTTTACGAACAAGCATGTAGATGAAATCGAAGGCTACCTTCCGGAAATGAAGCAGCTGTACGGAGAGATCGATCCGAAGTCGAAAAGGATGTATGCGTTCGGCGTCGTCGGACCGATGCTGATCACTCAATCGATCGACCAGATGCGCCATACGATCGACACCGGCTTCGATTACGCCGAAAAATACGATATCCCCGTGTACTTCCAATTGGATGACATCACCAATTACACCACATATTTCGGTGGTGATGCCGCCGTGAAATTCTACGAACATCCCGACATGTGCGAGTGGGTGACTTTTCCGGAAAAAGATGAAATCTGGGGCGGCCAGAAAGCATACGGGAAACTTCCGGCATTCTGGTTCAACTGGGGAGTGTGGCTCCGTTCCCCGGCTTTCCCGAATCTGGCATCTCCCGAATTTATGAAACTGTTGTCCGATTCCCTGCAAAAAGGCGTGCTGGAGCCGCTGAACAAACGCCTTTCAAAGCTGCGGAAGGAAGGAAAAGCCTATCTTTTCGCGGGTCTGTCTTCGGGATGGGAAACCCACATCCCGGATTATTCCGAAAACAATAACCTGATCGGACTGGATCCCGGAGATCCACCGTCGGACATCATCACCGGGGACTCCATGCAGCCTTGGGAATTCACACAATACGGCTATGCAGCTCTTCACTCCCTGGGATACGACCAGGTGAAGCTGGATACGGAAGCGAAGCAGAACAATACCTCTGTCTCAGCTTATACAAGACGACTGTTGTATCAGGTGATCCATGACTTTGCTGAGAACGTTTCCAAACGGATTTTCGAGTCCGGGATCCCGCGCATGAAAATATTCACCCACATGGTTTCTCTGTCGACATCCCGGATCACCCAGTCCACGTTCGATCCGCCTACCTGGTGTGCGGTGAATCCCTACAGTGTGCCCGGTTTCACGATGAATCCGGTCACCTGCCCCTATGATCTGGATGTTCTGAAATCCGAGATACACGACGCGGATCCGAACATGCCGTATTTCGGCTGTGTGGAAGGCTATGCGACAGGCCTGACGGAAGAAAAGGACGCCAGGGAATACCTTGACCGGATGTTCTCTTCCGGAGCCCTTGTTGTCGCCGTTTTCAGCTATGCGGACATGGGCACCCGTCTTTTCTACTTCAGCCGTTCGCCGGACTTTGGTTTCAACAGAGCGGCAGTCGCTTGGCTCGGCGGAGCAGGTTCCATACAAAATTAGCTCTTGACAAAATAATGCAGACCGTATAGACTTCAGACAAACCGAATATACCTTTTTTAAACCGGTGATGCGGAGATAACGGTATTCGTGCGGTTACAGAGAGCGGGCGGCGCTGAGAGTCCCGTACAACGCAGGATATCAAATGGACCGCGGAGGGCATGGTCAAAGGGCGAACGGCGCGGTCAGGCGGCCGGCCCGAGTATTCCGTGACGTGGGCGCATACGTGAGTTGCGGGGAATATGACGGTATTCCGCAGAGAGTGCGATGTTTTCGGCATCGCAAAGCAAGGTGGCACCACGGGTGACTTTGAAGCACTCGTCCTTGATGGATTCATCGGGGACGAGTGTTTTTTTATCCCCGGGAAGGAGAGCCGCATGGTCAGTCCGACGATGGAGGAAGCAAGGGAATACGCGCGCAGCTATCCGGTCGTGCCGGTCGGCATGGAGATCTATTCGGATATCCGGACGCCGATCCAGGTTCTGCGCAGCCTCAAGAAGCGGGGGGAGAGATGCTTTCTCCTCGAGAGCGTGGAGGGCGGTGAAAAGTGGGGCCGATACTCATTCCTCGGCCTGGATCCGCGGATGGAGATCCGTGCCCTGGACCGCACGATCATGATCAGGGATTTTGCCCTCGGGACATCCTGCTCCCTGGACGCAGCAGAGGTCGCCCGGAGCGGCGGGCCGCTGGGCGTGCTGCGTGAGATCGCCGGCGCGTTCCGAAGCCCGGAGCCGGAAGGTTTTCCGCGGTTCACCGGCGGGCTGGTCGGAACGATTTCCTACGATTTTGTCCAATATGCGGAGGAAGGCCTGACGCTCGAAAACGACAATGCCCCGGGGTTCGACGATTTCCATCTCATGCTGTATGACAAGGTCATCGTGTTCGACCACCTGAAGCAGAAGATCCGGATCATTGTCAACATCGAGACGAAGGATCTCGAGCCGAATTACATCGGCGCTGTGATCCGCATCAAGGAGATCGAGAACATCCTCCATGAAAACACGGAACGGTCCGGCGAGAAATCTTCGGTGTCGTCGCCGTTCCGTCCGCTCTTCGGCGAAGAAGAGTATTGCGGCCTGGTGCGGAAAGCCAAAGAACATATCCGCGAAGGCGACATTTTCCAGGCAGTGCTTTCCAACCGCTTCGAAGCCGGATTCAGCGGCGATCTCCTTCCCGTTTACCGGGCTCTCCGGACGATCAACCCGTCTCCGTACATGTTCTACATCAGTACAGACGACACTCAGGTGGCAGGGGCTTCGCCCGAAACGCTGATACGCCTCGAGGACGGCATCCTGCGCACGTTCCCGATCGCCGGCACCTGCCCGCGCGGGTCGACGCCGGAAGAAGACGAACGGCTGATCGCGGATCTGGTGCGCGATGAAAAAGAGCTTGCCGAACATAATATGCTGGTCGATCTCGGGCGGAATGACCTCGGGAAGGTCAGCCGGTTCGGTACGGTGCGGGTCGAGGATTACCAGAAAGTCGTGAAATATTCCCATGTGACGCACCTCACATCCTCCGTCCGCGGCGTGCTCCGGGAGGATGCGGACGGATTCGACGCCATGGCGGCCGTCCTCCCGGCCGGGACGCTTTCCGGTGCGCCGAAACGCCGCGCCTGCGAGATCATCAATGCGCTTGAGGGTCATAAGCGCGGGATCTACGGGGGAGCGGCGGGGTACATCTCCCTTTCGGGGAACATGGACCTTTGCATTGCGATCCGCATGGCGGTGTCAAAAGGCGGGAAGATCTACATCCAATCCGGCGCGGGCATCGTGGCGGACAGCGTTCCGGAACGCGAATACGCCGAATGCGCGAACAAGGCCGAGGCGATGATGCAGGCGGTACGCGCTGCGGGGGAGGTATCGGCATGATCCTTCTGATCGACAACTACGACAGCTTTTCCTATAACCTGTACCAGATGATCGGTGAAAAATCACCGGACATCCGGGTCGTCCGCAACGACCGGGTCACGCCGGACGATGTCGCGGCGCTGAAGCCTTCGCACATCGTCCTTTCGCCGGGGCCGGGGCGCCCGGCAGACGCAGGCGCCTGCGAAGCGATCATCCGGGAACATGCCGGCAGGATCCCGATCCTGGGCGTCTGCCTCGGCCATCAGGCCATCTGCGAAGCGTTCGGCGCCGAAATCACCTACGCGGCCGAGATGATGCACGGCAAGAAAAGTCTGGTCCACCTGGCGAACGGCAGCCCCGTTTTCAGGGGGCTCCCTCCGGTCATCGAAGCGGGCCGGTACCACTCGCTCGCGGCACGGCGGAGCACGCTGCCGGACGAGCTGCTCGTGATCGCCGAGGACAACGCGGGGGAAGTCATGGGGGTCCGTCTCCGGGACCACGAGACCTACGGCGTGCAATTCCATCCGGAATCGGTCCTGACGCCGCAGGGGCGGACCATTTTATGGAATTTTCTGGACCGGTCCGAAAACGACGGACTGTCCGCAGGTGAAAGGAGGAATTCACGATGATCCGGGAAGCGATTTATGACCTGATGAACGGGAAAGATCTTTCTCTGGAAGAGACGGAGAATATCATGAACCTGATCATGGAGGGCGGGGCGACGAATGCGCAGATCGCAGCATTCCTGACCGCCCTGCGGATGAAAGGGGAGAGCATCGACGAGATCACGGCGTGCGCGTCGGTCATGCGCGACAAATGCGAAAAGCTGCCGTGCCGTCATGAGGTGATGGACATCGTCGGGACCGGCGGGGACGAGGCCGCGACCTTCAACATCTCCACTCTTTCCGCGTTCGTCGCGGCCGCCTGCGGGATCCGGGTCGCCAAGCACGGCAACCGGAGCGTTTCCAGCAAATGCGGCAGTGCCGATGTGCTGGAGGCGCTCGGCGTCCGGATCGATATCCCGCCCCGCAAAAGCGCGGAGATCCTGGAGAAGATCGGCCTGTGCTTCCTTTTCGCACCTTTGTACCATTCGTCCATGAAGTATGCGGCGCCGGTCCGGAAGGAGCTCGGCGTCCGGACCGTGTTCAACATCCTGGGGCCATTGGCCAATCCCGCCGGAGCGAAGCTCCTGCTTCTCGGCGTTTATGATGAAAACCTGGTCGAGCCGATGGCCAGGGTGCTCGTCAACCTCGGCGTCCGAAAGGCCATGGTCGTCCACGGGCACGACGGCCTCGACGAGGTGACCCTCTGCGATACGACGACGGTCTGCGAGGTCCGCGACGGAAAAGTCAATTCCTTTTTCATCACCCCCGAGCAGTTCGGGATCGCCCGCTGCAGGCCGGGCGACCTGACCGGCGGACTGCCGGCCGACAACGCGCGGATCGCCCGGGAGATCCTGGGCGGCGCGCGCGGCCCGAAACGCGACGCGGTCGTGCTCAACAGCGCCCTGTGCGTGTATATGGCGCGGGATAACGTGACGCTGAGGGATTGCGTGAAAATCGCGGAAGAGGCGATCGGCAGCGGGGCGGCCAAAGCGATCCTGGACCGTTTCGTCCGGCTCTCGAATGAGCCGGACAGGGAGGGATGAGGCCATGTTTCTGGATGATATCGCGGCATCCGTCCTGACGCGGGTGGAGAACAGAAAGCGGGATGAAGCCTATGCGGCGCGGATCCGTTCGGTTCCGGACCGGTTCGCGCCGAAATCCTTTGCGTTCGAAAAAGCTCTCCGCGCGGAGGGGCTGTCGCTTATTGCCGAAATCTAGAAAGCATAGCCGTCCATGGGCGTGATCGCGGAGGATTTTCATTTCCTGAAGATTGCGGCAGAGTATGAAGCGGGAGGGGCGGACGCCCTGTCCGTCCTGACGGAGCCGGATTTTTTCCTCGGGGACCCGGAGCATCTTGCCGCCATCAAGGCGCGCAGCGCGGTCCCGGTCCTCCAGAAAGATTTCATCCTCGATGAGTTCCAGATCTACGAAGCTGCGGCATACGGCGCGGACGCGATCCTGCTGATCTGCGCGATCCTCGGCCGGGAGCAGATCGCCCGCTTCCTTCGCGCAGCGGGCGTACTCGGGATCACCTGCCTGGCGGAGACACGCAGCGAAAGGGAGATCGCCGTCGCACTCGAATGCGGGGCGTCGGTCATCGGCGTCAACAGCCGCGACCTCCGGACGTTCAAGGTCGATCCGGACATCGCCGCGAGGCTGGCCCGTTTTGTGCCGGATGACGTGGTATTCGTGGCGGAAAGCGGCATCTCGGGCTCGGAGGACATTGCGTTCGTGCGCGGGATCGGCGCGGACGCGGCGCTCGTCGGCGAAAGCCTCATGCGAAGTGCCGACCGGACCGGCCTCCTGCAAAAGATGAAGGCGGCCGGGGCGGCGCCGAGAGGCTGCAGGCAGGCGGCCTGCCCGGAACGGAGGCCGGTATGACCAAAGTCAAGATCTGCGGGATCCGACGTTTCAGCGATGTGGAATGGGTCAATGAGGCAAAACCGGACTTTGCGGGATTTGTTTTCGCGGAGAGCAGCCGGCAGGTGGATTTCAACCGGGCGTATCTGCTCCGCAGCGAATTGCGCAAAGAGATCCGGACAGTCGGCGTTTTTGTGAACGAGGATCCGGAATTTATCCGGAAATGCTGCGAAGCGGGCATCATCGACCTGATCCAGCTGCATGGAGATGAGGATGAGCGGTATGTTGCCGCGCTGCGGACGCAGGTTTCGCGGCCGCTGATCAAGGCGGTCCGCGTCGGCAGGGACTTCGAGGCCCGCCGGCTGACGGATTTTGAGAACGGGCGGAGCCCTCTTTATGACTATCCGCTCTTTGATGCACAGCGGCCGGGGGCATACGGCGGCACGGGACAGACGTTCGACTGGGAACCGGTGAAAGACTGCGGCAGGCCGTTCTTCCTTGCGGGCGGGCTGCATGCCGGCAATCTCGCGGAAGCGGTCCGGACAGCTTCGCCTTATTGCGTGGACATCAGCAGCGGCGTTGAGACGGATGGCGCAAAGGACCGGGAAAAGATCCTCGAAGCCGTCCGGATCGTCCGGGCGCTTCGCGAGGCGGCCCGGAAGCCCGCGCCGGCGGCCGCTTTGACGGCCGCGGCCGTGCAGTCCGGACGGCATATCGGATGACGGGAAGGGAGAAGGAAACCATGGGGAATGGAAGATACGGGATCTACGGTGGGCAATATGTCCCGGAGACGCTCATGAATGCCCTGGACGAACTGGAGTCCGCCTACCGGTTTTACCGCGGCAGCGCCGCATTCAACGAAGAGTTGGAGAAGCTTCTGGCGGAGTACGCAGGGAGGCCGTCTCTCCTGTACCGCGCGGATCGCATGACCGCGAGCCTCGGAGGTGCGAAGATCTATCTGAAACGGGAAGATCTCAACCACACGGGTTCGCATAAGATCAACAATGTCCTGGGGCAGGTCCTGCTCGCGAAACGGATGGGCAAGAAGCGCGTGATTGCGGAGACCGGGGCCGGGCAGCACGGCGTCGCAACGGCGACGGCGGCGGCGCTCATGGGCCTGGAGTGCGAGATTTTCATGGGAATGGAAGACACCCGGCGTCAGGCGCTGAATGTTTATCGGATGAAGCTTCTCGGAGCGAAGGTACATGTGGTAAAATCAGGGACGATGACACTCAAAGACGCGGTCAATGAGACGCTTCGCGAGTGGACGCGCCGGATCGCCGACACGCATTATGTTCTGGGGTCGGTCATGGGGCCGCATCCGTTTCCCGAGATCGTTCGGGATTTCCAGAGCGTCATCAGCCTCGAAGCGCGGGAGCAGATCCTGCGGGCCGAAGGGAGGCTCCCGGATGCGGTCATCGCGTGCGTGGGCGGCGGAAGCAACGCGATCGGCGCCTTTTACCATTTCCTCGGCGACCCCGGCGTCCGGCTGATCGGCTGCGAAGCCGCGGGGAAGGGCTTGGACACGAGATTCCACGCAGCGACGATCGCCCGGGGATCCGCGGGGATCTTCCACGGCATGAAGTCGATTTTCTGCCAGGATGAATGGGGGCAGATCATGCCGGTCTACTCCATCTCGGCAGGCCTGGATTACCCCGGGATCGGCCCGGAGCATGCCTGGCTCCATTCCACGGGCCGCGCGGAGTACGTGCCCGTGACCGACGATGAAGCCGTCGCGGCGTTCGAATCGCTTTCACGTACGGAGGGGATCATTCCGGCGATCGAGTCCGCACACGCACTTGCCCATGCCGCCCGGCTCGCGCCGCAGATGGGCAAAGACGCGGTCCTTATCGTCAATCTCTCGGGCAGAGGCGACAAGGACGTGGCCGCCATCGCAAGGTACAGGGGGGAAAAGATCGATGAATGATCAAAAAATACCGGACATCGCTCCCGCGTTCGCGGGGAAGAAAGCGCTGATCGGCTTTCTGACGGCCGGGGACCCTTCCCTCGCGTGCACTGCCGAATTCATCCTGGAGATGGAACGCGCCGGCACCGACCTGATCGAGATCGGCATCCCGTTTTCAGATCCGGTCGCGGAAGGCGAGGTGATCCAGCGGTCCGACGCGCGGGCACTGCACGGAGGCGCCACGATCGACGGGATTTTCGACATGGTTTCCTCCATCCGGAGCCGTTCTCCGGTTCCGCTCCTTTTTCTGACCTATATCAATCCGGTGTTCGTTTACGGGTACGAACGCTTCTTGAAGCGCTGCGCGGAAACCGGGATCGCAGGGCTGATCATTCCCGACCTGCCTTTCGAAGAGCGCGGGGAGATCGCGGGAGCCGCGGCGCGGCACGGGATCCGCATCATCACGCTCATCTCGCCCGTGTCCGGGGACCGAGTCCGGCGGCTCGCAAAAAGCGCGGAAGGCTTCGTCTATCTCGTGTCTTCGCTCGGCGTCACCGGAATCCGGAAGTCTTTCAGCAAAGACCTGTCGGAGATCGTCGCGGAGGTCCGGAAGGAAACGGACACTCCCGTCGCGATCGGATTCGGGGTCTCGTCACCTGAACAGGCGGCGGAAATGGCCGGGATCGCGGACGGTGTGATCATCGGCAGTGCGATCGTCCGGATCATCGAAAAACATCGGGCAGGGGCGGCGCCCTTCCTGTATTCGTATCTATCGTCGGTCCGCGCGGCGATCGACGGCGGAACGGACCGGCGGGCCGGCCGGGCCTGACGGACCGGAATGGAAATCGGAATGGAAAGGGGTTCGGACATGGAGTGGACCGTTTGCAGCATTGGATCGATCCCGTACGGAGAGGCGCTGGATCTTCAGAGAAGGCTGGTGGACGCGCGCCGGGAAGGGCGCACCGGCAGCACGCTCCTGCTGCTGGAGCATCCGCCCGTGCTGACGCTCGGGACCAGAACCGACCGGCGCAACATCTACGCGACCGAAGAACAGCTGCGCGCGGCCGGGATCGAAACATTTGAGGTCAACCGCGGGGGCGATGTGACATTTCACGGCCCGGGCCAGATCATCGGATATCCGATCGTGCAGCTCCGGGATTTCGAGCAGGGGATCCGGTGGTTCATCTCAGCGCTGGAAGAGTCGCTGATCGATGTGCTCAGGATCCATTACGGGATCGATGCGTACGCGCAGACGGGTAAATTCACCGGCGTCTGGGTCGGTGAGGCGAAAATCGCGGCGTTCGGCCTGGCGGTCGTGAACGGCGTCACGATGCACGGCTTCGCGTTCAATGTCAACACCGACCTCGGCATGTTCGACTTCATCAATCCCTGCGGCCTGTCGAAAGGCGTGACATCCATCCGGCGGGAACTGGGCCGTGACATTGACATAGAAGCAGTCCGCGAGCAGGTCATCGGCAGCATGGCGCGCCATTTCGATTGCCGGTTCCGCCGGATCGGCCGGGCCGCGCTCGAGGAGGAACTGGCACGGGGAAGTTTATCGTGAAGGCCGGCGGCTGCGATGAAATGGACAAGGAGATGGCCATGGAAGTAACAGGCAGGATGAAAAAACCGGAATGGCTGCACATTTCCGCGGGCAACGCGGCAAACAGCGCGGAGGTCGCGGGCATGCTCCGGTCCCTCGGCTTGAACACGGTCTGCGAAGAGGCATCCTGCCCGAATTGCGGGGAATGCTTCGGGCGCCGGACAGCGGCGTTCATGATCCTGGGCAGCATCTGCACGCGAGGCTGCACGTTCTGCGGCGTCGCCGGGGGGACGCCCCGGCCGCCGGATCCCGGAGAGCCCGGCCGCGTCGCGGATGCCGCCGCCAGGCTGGGCCTGCGTTATGCCGTAGTCACGTCGGTCACGCGGGACGACCTGCCGGATGGCGGCGCCTCCCATTTCGCCGCCGTCATCGGCGCGATCCGCCGCATCGGAGATGCTGCCGGATTTCCGAGGATCGAAGTCCTGATCCCGGATTTCCAGGGGGACGCGCAGGCCCTTCAGACGGTGATCGGCGCCAAGCCGGACGTCATCAACCACAATGTCGAGACCGTACCGCGGCTGTATCCGGAAGTCCGGCCCCAGGCGGTCTATGCCAGGTCGCTTGAGCTGCTTGCCCGGGTGAAAGCCGCGCAGCCATCGATCCGGACGAAATCCGGCATCATGCTCGGACTCGGCGAGACCGCGAAAGAAGTCCTCAGGGTGATGGACGACCTGAGAGCGCACGGCTGCGAATTTCTGACGATCGGACAGTACCTGCCCCCCACCGCGCATCATTATCCCGTGCGCGAGTATGTCCATCCGGAGGTTTTCGAACGGTACCGGGAAGCCGCTTTGTCGCGAGGGTTCGCGCATGTATCGTCCGGTCCGCTGGTTCGCAGCTCGTATATGGCCGAGAACGCCTGGCCGGACGCGGATGGCGGAACAGCCGGCGTGCCGGTATGAGAGAAGCCGCGGCCGGCGGATGATGAAGCATGAGACGGCGTAAAGAGCAGAAAAGCAGAAGGAGCGGAGCGGCATGATCTATAAGGAATACGGGAAAACAGGGATAAAAGTCAGCGCCCTCGGGTTCGGTGGCATGCGCTTCCGCAGAGAGGATTATGAAAAGGATCCGATGATCTGCGCCGAAATCGTCCGGCACGCGAACCGGCTGGGGATCAATTATTTCGACACCGCACCCGGATACTGTGACGACATGTCGGAAAAAATCTTCGGGCTGGCGTTCCGGGACATGCCGGGTGCGTTTTTCGTATCTACCAAGAGCTCGATCATGGCTGATAAGACCGCTGATGATGTCCGGAGGCGATGCGAGCTTTCTCTGGAGAGGATGGGTGTCGGGAAAATTTCCTTTTTCCATATGTGGAACGTTCTCAATTTTCCCCAGTACCGCAAGGTCATGGCACCCGGCGGGCCCTACGAAGGGGCACTCCGCCTGAAGGAGGAAGGGCTGGTCGGCCACATCTGCATTTCGACGCACATGAGCGGTGACGAGATCCGCCGGGTCGCCGAAGAAGGCGCCTACGAAGGGATCCTGCTCGGATACAACGCGTCCAATTTCGCATATCGGGAAGAAGGGCTCCGTGCAGCTTACGGACAGGGCATGGGTGTCGTGACCATGAATCCGCTCGGCGGCGGGATGATCCCGCAGAACCCCTCATTCTTTGCCTTCCTGAAGGACGGTACGGACGACACGATCGCCCAGGCCGCGCTTCGCTTCAATATTTCCCACCGTGAAATCGCCGTCACTTTATCGGGGATGGGATCCATCGCGGAAGTGGATGAAAATGTCCCGGCTGCCGATTCGCTTGCCCCCATCCGGCCCGAACGGCTCGACGGGATCCGCCGGCATCTGCGCGAGTCGCTCAACTTCCTCTGCACGGGCTGCGGCTACTGCGACAGCTGCCCCGCCGGCATCCCGATCCCGAAATTCATGGAGGCGTACAACCGGAAGATCATGACCGGAGAAGACGGTGCGACGACCGGCCGGCTCAAATACTACTGGGGTGTTAAAAAAAAGGAAGCGCTGCAATGCACGGCATGCGGGCAGTGCGAAACGCTTTGCACGCAGCACCTGCCGATCATCGAACGACTGAAAATCATCGGCGGGATGCCTTGAGTTCGGTGACACCGCCATGCTTGATCGACCATTGAGTGTGCAAGTGAACAAAATATGCACCGCGAAGTAAGACATATTGCACAAACATCGCTGCTTATTTCCGCGAAAAATCGTGGGATTCCGGACCGTCATCCGGTTGTAATTTCATACTGAATTGGTATAATAAAGACAGAACAAACAAACAAACGAAACGAGAGGAGGAAAGACTATGGCAAGACCATTCAGCATGAGGGACATCGACCCTAAAAAATTCATCGACGCGCTGGACCGCTGCAAAGGCAGGGTGCTTCTGGTGACGGATGACGGGGATCAGTTCAATCTCAAGAGCACCCTGAGCCAGCTGGCCGGGATCGTCAAATTGATCGAGGGCGGCAAGATGGTCGAAGCAAAGATCATTTGCGAAGACCCGGATGATGAGTCCATGATGTTTCGCCTGAATCTGTTCGGCGCATGAACGGGATCCATCCATCCCTACCGTATTTTCCGGAACATCCGGCCTGAAGCCGGCCTGCCGTTCGCTGATTTCCGCCGGGACTGTCATCAGGCCCGGCGGATTTTTTATCTTCCACAAGGTTTTTGCAGGATTTCCGCGGAATTTTCGCTCTTTTCGGCAGAACAATAATCTGCCAAGTGTGATAGAATGGAACTGTGAGATTTGCGTGTGCGTGCCATGCCTCATCGGTGCGGTCTCGCGCAGGCTGTTGATATAAGGATACATCATGAAAATTCAGACGGTCAATCTGGAGCAGGGCATGCCTTCCGGGGATGCGGCTGTTGCCCGGCTGAAGCTTGAGCTCGTCACGCTTCGCCGGATGGGCATCGACTGCGTCAAGGTCGTGCACGGATACGGGTCCACAGGCAAGGGCGGCGTCCTCCGCCACCGGACCCGCGAGTGCCTGCGCAACCTTCAGGCCCAGGGCAGAGTCAAATACTTCTGCCCGGGCGAATCCTTCGGCCCGTTCGAGAACGACGGCCGCAAGGCCATCGAGCTGAATCCCGGCCTCCGCCGCGACCAGGACTGGGCGCGCAGCAACCACGGGATCACGATCGTGATTCTGTAGAGATCCTATTTTACATTGAATTAACACATCAATAATCATATCCTAAAAATTACCTGTTATGATGAAACCGGATCAGAAGATCAGAGCATACGATCATAGAAAAGATCTGCATCAGGAGGTGATTTCCATGGTAAAACGATTTTCAGTGATGGTATTGGCAGCCCTTATGGCAATCTCGGCGTCGGCGTGTTCCGCGCAGCCGACCGGATCGGGTTCAGGAACTTCGGATGAAGCGCTGAGCGGCGATGTGGCCATCGACGGTTCGGGGACCGTCTATCCGCTCATGGCAAATCTTGCCGAAGAGTACATGACCGGCGTGCAGCCCGATGTGAGCGTGGAAGTGGGCCGGGCAGGGACCAGCGCCGGATTCAAAAAGTTCATTGCCGGCGAGACCGATTTTTCCGACGCATCCAGAGCGATCAAGGATGAGGAGAAGACCGCATTGAATGAAGCCGGGATCCTCTATGGCACGGATATCCTCGAAATCAAGATCGCCTACGACGGACTGACGATCGTGATCAACAAAGGCAACACATGGGCGACGGAGATGACCGTGTCGGAAATCCTGGGGATGTTCACTTCCGGGACCTGGCGGACGGACGACAAGGTTTTCTGGTCGGACATCCGGAGTTCGTGGCCGGCGCAGGCGATATCGTTCTACGGCCCGAATGAGAATCACGGGACCTATGAGTTTTTCCATGAAACCCTGCTCAAGAAGGCCGACCTGGTCAAAACAATCGATCTGCAGCAGGAATATTCGACACTCGTTGACCTGGTGGCCAACGATGTCAATGCGATCGCCTTTTTCGGCTACGGCTATTATGCCGGCAATACCGACAAACTGACGGCGGTCAAGGTCGATTTCGGCGCAGGCGGGGTGGAGCCGTCCCTTGAGACGATCGGGGAAGAGCTTGGCTACGCCGGATTCACGAGGGCCGTCTATACCTACCTGAATCTGAGGAAAGCCGAATCGGATCCCGCCGTGCTGGATTTTGCCAAGTACATCGTTTCGGATCAGGGAGCGCTTCGTTTTGCGGGCGCCAACGGCTTCGCGCCTCTGCCCGCCGCGGATTATGCCGCCTATCAGGCCATGGCCGCGCTGGAAGCGATCGGATAAACGCGGAAACGAAAAACGAACGCCGGAGGGACAGACGCATGACGCGCGGCTGTCCTGTCCGTTATGAAAGGAAACGGCATGCGATATCCCGCGGAAATCAGGGAAACGATCATTAAAAACAGCGGCAGTTCCCGGAAACGCCGGAATGACAGGACGGTTTTCGTCCTTCTGGCCCTGGCGGCTTCTGTCTCGATCATCACGACAGCCGGGATCCTCTGGACCCTTTTCTTCGACGCGGCAAGGTTTTTTGCCGTGGTCCCGCTGAGGGAGGTCTTCAGCACGCATCTTGCGCCGCTTGCGAAAAACCCGTCCTTCGGTTTCCTGCCGATCATCGCGGGCACCGTACTGACATCGCTGATCGCCATGCTGGTGGCGGTGCCGCTGGGGCTTGCCGGTGCGATCTACCTGAGCGAATTTGCCTCCGCGACCGTCCGCAAAATCCTCAAGCCGGTCATCGAGGTCCTGGCCGGGATCCCGACGATCGTCTACGGCTTTTTCGCGTATTCCTTCGTCACCCCGCTTCTGATGAAGATCCTGCCGGGCATCGGGGCGAAAAACATGCTCAGCCCCGGCATCGTCATGGGGATCATGATCATCCCGCTGATCTCCTCCCTTTCGGAGGATGCCATGAACAGCGTCCCGGACATGCTGCGGGAGGGTTCCCTGGCGCTCGGAACGACGAAATTGGAAACGACGCTGAAGGTGGTCATGCCGGCCGCCCTGTCCGGCATCATCGCGTCGGTCGTCCTCGGCATGTCCCGCGCGGTCGGGGAGACCATGATCGTGGCGATCGCATCAGGCAGTTCGAAAGCCTTTACGCTGGACATCACGAAATCCCTGGAGACGATGACCGCCTATATCGTGGAATTCACCAGCGGAGACGCCGGGAGCGGGACGACCGGCTATTACAGCCTGTACGCGGTCGGCCTGCTTCTATTCGTTTTTACGCTGGGGATGAATCTGGCCGCCCACGCGATTGCGAGAAAATTCCGGGAGGTGTACTGACATGGCCGCCGATCGTTCGGACCGCATCACCCTTTTCCGGGACCCTGCCGCCGCGAAGAGGCAGCAGCGGAGGCTCCGCCGCCGCCTGATGGCCGACCGGCTGATCCGAAGCATTTTCCTCCTGACGGTGGTTTTCGCCCTGCTTATCCTTGCGATCCTCCTCATCCGGATGCTGTCGCAGAGCATCGGGTGGCTGGACTGGAAGTTCCTGACATCCAATCTGTCGATTTCCCCGTCGAAAGCGGGCATCAAAGGCGTGATCCTCGGATCCGGCATGCTGATGCTTGTCACGGCGCCGCTCGCCATCCTCCTGGGCGCCGCGTCGGCGATTTTTCTCGAAGAATATGTGCGGAAGGGCTTTTTCCATTCCTTTGTGAAAATCAACATTTCCAACCTGTCCGCCGTGCCGTCCGTGATTTTCGGACTGCTGGGGCTTACGGTGTTCAGCCGGCTGATGCGGCTCGGCTCGAGCATCCTGGCGGGTGCGCTGACCTTGTCGCTGCTGGTCCTCCCGATCGTTGTCGTGTCGGCCCAGGAGGCTCTCAAGGCAGTCCCGGGCTATCTCCGGGAAGCGTCGTATGCCATGGGGGCGACCCAATGGACGACGATCCGCAAAGTCGTCCTTCCGGCAGCCCTGCCCGGGATCCTGACCGGGTCGATCCTGGCGATCGCCCGCGCGATCGGAGAAACCGCGCCCCTGATCGTCCTCGGCATCCCGGCGCTGATCCTGCGGATCCCGCGGAGCATTTTCGACAATTTTACGGCTTTGCCGGTGCAGATCTATTACTGGACGCTGGACAGCGTCCTGGTGAAGGAGTACATCAATCTTGCCGCCGCGACGATCCTCGTGCTTCTGGCGATGCTGTCCGTGCTGAATGCAGTCGCGATTTTCATACGGAACCGGTTCCAGCGGAAATTCTGAAGGCAAGCGGATGGGAATGCAGATGGAAGAACAGATAGAAGAGAAGATGGGAATGCAGATGGAGAAACAGATAGAAATGCAGACGGGAATCGAAAAAGAAAGACCGATGGAGAAGCCGATGGAAAGGCAGGCGGCCCATCCGATGGCGAATCATGAAAACACGCCGCCGGCGGACGCGGCGAATGAGGATCATGTCTACCGCACCGAGCGGTTCAACCTCTGGTACGGTGAAAACCACGCGCTGAAGGACATCAGCCTGAACATCCGCCGCCACGAGATCACGGCGATCATCGGTCCTTCCGGCTGCGGAAAATCGACCTACATCAAAACGCTCAACCGGATGGTCGACCTGATCCCGTCGGTCCGGACAAGCGGGCAAATCCTTTACGACGGAGTCGATATCTTTGATAAAAGCATCCATGTAGAAGAGCTGAGGACCCGGGTCGGGATGGTATTCCAGAAGCCGAATCCGTTTCCGAAATCCATTTTCGAGAATGTCATCTACGGGCCGCGGATCCACGGGATCAAAAACAGGGGAGTGCTGGAGGAAATCGCGGAAAAGAGCCTGAAAGCAGCGGCTCTGTGGGATGAAGTCAAGGGGCGCCTGAACGACAATGCCTACAGCCTTTCCGGAGGGCAGCAGCAGAGGCTTTGCATCGCGCGTGCCCTGGCGGTCGAGCCGGAGGTCATCCTGATGGATGAGCCGACATCGGCGCTGGATCCGCTTTCGACGCTGAAGATCGAGGATCTTGTGCAGGAGCTCAAGAAGGATTACACGATCGTGATCGTGACGCACAATATGCAGCAGGCCGGCCGCGTATCCGACCGGACCGCCTTTTTCCTGCTCGGCGAACTGGTCGAGGCTGACCGGACCGACAAGATTTTCCAGCGGCCGTCCGACCGCCGGACGGAGGATTACATCACCGGAAGATTCGGCTGACGGCCGGACGCTTCAATGATACAATGAAGGGTATCGGGGGTTGGATATGGTCACAAGACATGTATTCGAAAAGGAGCTTTCGGAAATGCACGCGATGATCGTGCGGATGGGAGTCGCGGTCGAGAATGCGATCGGGGACGCGATCACGGCGCTTGTCGAGATGGATGGCGACCTGGCCCGCAGGACGATGGAGCAGGATGACCTGATCGATGCGATGGAAACGCAAATCGAGGACAAATGCCTGGAGATCATCGCCAAGCAGCAGCCGGTCGCGCGGGATCTGCGGGACGTGACATCCGCGCTGAAGCTGATCACCGACCTGGAGCGCATCGCGGACCACGCCAGCGACATTTCGCAGAAGATCCTTATCCTGACGGGGATGAAGCGCGTCATGGTCCACCACGATCTGATCACGATGGCGGGCATCTCCAAGGACATGATCCGCGGAGCCCTCGATGCCTACGTCACGCGCAGCACCGAGCTGGCGCAAAGCGTGATCGCGCGCGACGACCGCGTCGACGAGCTGTACGAAAAGCTCAAGGAAGAGCTGATCCACCTGATGTCGGTCGACACGCCGAACATCGGGCAGTATGTCGAGATGCTGCTGGTCTGCAAGTATTTCGAACGGATCGCCGACCACGCGCAGAACGTCGCGGAATGGGTCGTCTATGATTGTCTGGGAGAACATGTCTGATGCCGTCAGCCGGAGGGATCGGGAAATGAAGCCGCTGATCGTTACCGTCGAAGATGACGCGACCATCGCCGAGCTGGTCGAGTACAACCTGAAGAGCGAGGGGTACGCGGTCCTTTCATTCCGGGACGGGCCGTCGATGCTGGAAGCCCTGGACCGCGTGCCGATGCCGGACCTTTCGCTTTTCATCCTGGATATCATGCTGCCGGGGATCGACGGCATCGAAATCTGTGCCAGGATCCGCAGGAATCCGGCTTACGGGTCCGTGCCGGTCATCATGCTCACGGCGCGCGGCAGCGAACCGGACAAGGTCCAGGCGCTCGACAGCGGCGCGGATGATTATGTCACCAAACCGTTCGGCGTCCGCGAGTTCCTGGCCCGCGTGAACGCGAATATCCGGCGGTACGTCCGAAGCGGCGGAACGGGTCTCCGCACGGATAGCCCCGTCCGTACAGACGCCGCGCTGCCCCCATCCGGCGCCGAAGTCACGATCACCCATGCCGGGATCACCGTCGACGACGGGAAACACCGCGTGTACAAGGACGGCGCGGAGATCGAGATGACGCACCGCGAATACGAGCTGCTGAAATTCATGATGAAAAACAAGGGGATCGCCTATTCCCGCGAAGATCTCCTGGCCTATGTCTGGGGGTATGAATACGCAGGCGAAACCCGCACGGTCGACGTGCACATCCGGCAGCTCCGGAGAAAAATCGAAGAAAACGACGCCGAGCCCCGGTTCATCGAGACCGTCCGGGGCCGCGGCTACCGGTTCCGCGATGCCTGAGGGGATGCAGCGGGAAACGGACGGAGGGACGAAGGGTGCTTAAAAGGATCTACTGGCTCATTGCCGCCATCCTGCTGGTCAGCATGCTGCTGGCCGGCGGCATCGCGTTTTCCATCATGAATTCCTACAACCGCGAAACGACCGACAACCGGCTGGATTCCGCAATCCGGCTTTTCGCGTATGAGATCGGGCAGGGGAAGACCTATGCGGAAGCAGCGGACCGGGTCGGCCTTGTCTTTTCATCGGATACAGAGCAGATCCGGATCACGGTCGTCGAAACGAACGGCGATGTCCTTTTTGACAATGAAAGTGACAATACGTTCAGGACCAACCACCTGGACCGCCCCGAGATCCGACAGGCCATCGACAGCCGCGCGTCCGGCCAGTCCATCCGCGAAAGCGCGACGCTCCGCATCCGGATCTACTATTATGCGGAATACGACGCGCAGCTCGATGTGGTGATCCGCGCCGCGCTCCCCCTGAATATTTACATCCGCAATCTCCGGAGCATGGAGGTCCGTCTCGCGCTCGTCCTCGCAGCAACTCTCCTGGCTTTCGCGACGGTAGGCATCCTCGCCGCCCGCGCGGTCGCCCGGCCGCTTTTCGGGCTGAAAGCCGCGGCCGACCGCATGGCCGGCGGAGACTATTCGGCCCGGGTCCCGCGCAGCGGCAGGGGCAGGACCGAGATCGGGGACCTGTCGGCCGCTTTCAACAAGATGGCGCAGAAGCAGGAAGATGTCATCGGCGAGATCCGGGAGAAAAACCTGCGGATGGACACGGTCCTGAATTCGATCGGCAGCCCGATCATCGCGGTCGACGAAAATCTTGCGGTGACCTTTTACAACCACAGCATCCTGGACGATTTCGACGTCCCGCCGATCCCGGCCGGCGCGTCCTGCCCGTTCATCTCCATCGTGCGCTCCGCTGAAGCGGAGGAGTGGGTCCGCAGGGCTCTCGCAAGCGGAGAGGGTCAGACCGGCCAGGTCAGGATCGGCACCCGCGCAGGCACCCGCCTTTACCGGATGTCCGTTTTTCTGGCGCCGGTATCCGGCAGCCGCGGCGCCATCGCTCTTTTCCAGGATATCACCGAGATCCACCGCCTGCAGAAGATGCGCTCCGACTTCGTGGCAAATGTGACCCATGAACTGAAGACTCCGCTGACCTCGATCCGCGGATTCGTGGACACACTCCGGAGCGGGAATGTGCGTGACCGGGAGACAACGGACCGGTTCCTCGAGATCATCGACATCGAGGCGGAACGGCTGTACAAGCTGATCAGCGACATCCTTTCGCTGTCCGAGATCGAAGAGATGAAAACCGACACCGACTGTGCGGATTTCGATCTCTACCCGCTCATCGACGAAGTGATCGTCATGCTGGATGAGGAGGCGGTCGCGCGGAATGTCTCCATCCTTGTCGAAGAAGGATTTTCCGAAGAGCCTTTTCCGGATCCGCCTTCTGTCGGCGCGGACCGGGGAAATGCCGGCGCCGACAGCGAGCCGCCGCTGATCCTCCATGCGAACCGGAACCGGATCAAGCAGGTCCTGATCAACCTGATCGAAAACGCGGTCCGGTATAATAACCCGGGCGGCAGGGTCTACGTCAGCGCCTGCAGGGACAGTGAAGGCCAGGTGCGGATCCGGGTGCGCGACAACGGGAACGGGATCCCGGCCGAGCACCTTCCCCGGATCTTTGAACGATTCTACCGGGTGGACAAGGGCAGGTCCCGGGAACTCGGAGGGACCGGGCTGGGACTCTCGATCGTCAAGCACATCGCCATGCTGTACGGAGGCGAGGTCCATGCCGAAAGCGTGGTCGGACAGGGTTCCGTTTTCACCGTCACGCTCAAGGTCTGAACGGCGCACCGGGCACGACGCGCTGCGCCGTGACGCGACGCGGCAATCGGATCCGCCGGGGTGTCGTCTGGACGTCGGGATCGGGTTTCGGCTATAATGTCTTTACGAGGTCACCGGATCCGGTTGCCGGAGCCGGCGGAATGAGGATAGGTACGGGGAGGCTGTGAATATGCGTGCTGCAGTGATCGATGGACAGGGCGGGGGCATCGGAAAAGCGATCGTCGAAAAACTCCGCAGGGAGATCCCCGACCTCGAGATCCTGGCGCTCGGGACCAATTCGGCCGCGACGTCCGCGATGCTCCGCGCGGGAGCTGACAAGGGGGCGACCGGCGAACATGCCATCGTATGGAATGCTCCCCGGACGGACATCATCGTCGGGGTGATCGGCATCCTTGCCGGCGGCGCGATGATGGGCGAGCTTTCCGACAGCATGGCGGCCGCCGTGGCTCACAGCGACGCCCGCAAGATCCTGGTCCCGCTCGACAAGTGCAACCTCGAGGTCGCCGGGATCGCCCGGGAGACCCCCGTGCAGACGCTGATCGACGCTGCCGTCGAGGCGGTCAGGGCTTGCTGCAGGCAGGGGATCCGCGACGGGAACGCCCGCTGAAACCTGCAGTATCCGTGGATGTCCGGCGCGCCCCGGACCGGTCAAATGAATGTTGCACAAACAAAGAGCACGTGATATAATCTCAAACGCGGTGCCGAATTGTGTAATGGTAGCACAACTGCCTCTGGAGCAGTCTGTCGGGGTTCAAATCCCTGTTCGGCAGCCAGAACGAAGACCCGCCCGACTTGCAGCCGGGCGGGTTTTTGTTGATATATACGCTGGTAATGTTTCGGAACGTGATTGGATTCTTCTCATTTTCAGCCCATGGATTTACAAGGGGTTTCATTTGGAATATAATGTAGATATAAAGAATTCTTTGGAATTCAATTTTAGAAAGGGTGGTCGATATGAATTTAGCTAAGATATCATCAAATGGTCAGATCACAGTTCCGATTGAGATCCGCCGCCTTCTCGGGTTGAAATCCGGTGACAAATTGCTTTTTTTCCAGAATCAGGAAGGTGAAATTGTTTTAACCAATGCATCAGGTCGAGCGCTGCAAAAAGCACAGAAGGCGTTTGCCGATGCTGCGGATGAAATGGGGATTCGTGATGATGACGACGTGCAGAATCTGGTCAATGATTTACGGCATGGAAAAAAATAGATGAGGATTTTGATCGATACGAATGTGTTATTCTCAGCGTTATTATTTCCGGAATCAAATCCTGCCAAAGCATTGCTTCATGTAGCGGAAAATCACGAGATAGTCTTATGTAATCAAAATATTGATGAATTTCGTGAGATCATACGGCGAAAAGCTGTAAAATACCTGCCGGCCGCAGAAATTTTACTGGCTGAATTATCGTATGAGCTTATTCCGGCCGCCGAACATACCGAAAAGATCATTCGTGATGGTAAAGACCAGCCAATACTGAATGCAGCAATGATTGCCGATATCGATCTGATTCTGACCGGAGATAAGGATTTTTTAAGTCTACATATCGAACGTCCGAAATGCATCACAGTCGCACAATATTTAGAAGATACAGATTTGCAGCATCCGTAAATCACACAACAGGGAAACCGGTAAATGAAGACCCGCCCGACTTGCAGCCGGGCGGGTTTTTCCATAATACCGCAGCCGTCATGCACTCGCTCATTCCCGTTTGAGATGCCTGATGCGGGCATACAGCAGCGGGCCGGCGAATAGGGCGGCCAGGACTGCGTAGTAGCCGGGTGTGCACAGGGTGTTTACGAAAATCCTATCGAATGCGGACAAGGAGAATTCGCCTGTGTCGACCGCGTTGATGATGCTCAGCGCCAGATCGAGAACAAAGACAATAGCCGTCCACAGGATGCTTTTGCGCCACGCATCCCGCATCCGGGCCGTGAATGACAGCCAGGCGAGCACCAGGGACAACGCGAGGACAGGCACGGCAGCGATGAGATATTCGGCATTCACGGACTTGATCGCTTCGCCGAAACCGGGACCCGTAAACGGATCGCGGGAGCCCGCACCTGCTTTTTTATCATCAGGGCTCCTCCGGATGCCGCTCCGGCGGACCGCCCGTCTTCATCTTCATTATAGCGCGTTTTAAGGCTGTCCTGCTATTTTCTCTGCATCCGACGGGTTCCGTCTTGACACAACGTGTTAAAAATATTACGATCAAGATGTAAAAAAGTATCAGCATACCGCCCGTCGGGCGAACCTGCATGAAAGGAAACCATGGATCCGCGCGCAACCGAGAAAGCCAATGACCGCACCGCCGATATCGATCTGCGGAGTACCCTTGAGATCCTGAGGATCATGAACGAGGAGGATAAGCGCGTCGCGGAACGTGTCGGAGAAGAGCTTCCTGCGATTGCCCGGGCGGTGGACCTCATCACGGATAAGCTGCGCGGAGGCGGCAGGCTGCTCTATTTCGGCGCGGGTACCAGCGGCAGGCTCGGGGTGCTGGATGCTTCCGAATGCCCTCCGACCTTTGGGATCGGTCCCGAAACCGTGACAGGCGTGATCGCGGGAGGGGACATCGCGCTGCGGGAGGCGGCGGAAGGCGCGGAGGATGATACCGGACAAGGCGCGGAGGATGCCGCGCGGCTCGGTGTGTGCGGACGCGATGCCGTCGTCGGGATCGCTGCCAGCGGAAGCACGCCGTATGTCGCCGGGGCGATGGGATACGCCAGGGACAGGCATGCTGCGGTCATCTGCCTGTGCAATACGGAAGATCCGCCGTTGGCGGGCCTGGCGGATGTGGTCATCGCGCCGGTCACCGGGCCGGAAGTGATCGCCGGATCCACACGGCTGAAGGCCGGCACCGCGCAGAAGATGGTGCTGAATATGCTTTCGACGGCTTCCATGATCCGGTTCGGCAGAGTCTACGGCAACCGGATGGCCGGATTGCGCGCGACGAATGACAAGCTGAGGAAGCGGGCGGCCGGGATCGTAGCGTGGGCTGCGGGGGTGCCGGAAGAGCAGGCTCGAGGCGCGCTTGTGCGCTGCGGCTGGGATGCCGGCGCCGCAATCGTGTCGATCGCGGCGGGATGCAGTCCCGGTGAAGCGGCGGAGCGCCTGAGACAGGCTGGCGGAAATGTGAGAGCCGCGGCGGATCCGGATAATAGAGAGATGATGGAGAAATGACGGAGAGATGATGGTGAAATGATGGAGGGATCAGGGATGGAATATGTGGTCGGCATCGACGCGGGAGCGACGAAGACACGCATTGAGATCGCGGATCTGGACGGCAGGGTCCTCGCGGACGGCGCCGCTCCGGCTGGAAATATCAACGCGGTGTCTGCGGATCTGTTCCGCGAGCATCTCTGTGCGGCCATCGACACGCTGACCGGACAGCACGCACTGGACAAGGCGCGCTGCGCGGGCGTCTGCATCGGTGCGGCGGGCGGCGGGACCGCACGGAACCGGCACCTTTACCTGCAGGTCCTCGAAGCGACAGGCCTTGCAGGATCCAAATCCACAGAGACGGACGCGCTGGCCGCTCTGTACGGCGCCATGGGTGGTCGGAAGGGCATCGTCCTGATTGCGGGGACCGGCTCGATCTGCCTCGGGGCTGCGGAGGATGGCACGCTGTACCGGGCCGGCGGCTGGGGGCATCTGATCGGAGACGACGGCGGAGGATACGGCATCGGCCGGATGGTCCTTCAAAGCATCATGAAGGATTTCGACCGGGGGATCGCGACGTCGCAACTGCAGGCTCTTGTTTTCAAAACCCTCGGCATCCGTTCCCACGAACAGCTGATCGACTATGTCTACGATCCGGCGAGGGAGAAAAGCGAGATCGCGCGGCTGGCCGAGATCTGCCGGCAGGCGGAGGAAAACGGTGACGCGACTGCGCGGGATCTGCTGGTCAGAGCCGGCTGCGAGCTGGCCGCCCTGCTACGGACGGTTTACAGCAGGGCGTTCGGCGGCAGCGGCGAATGCCGTTGGTCCTACAGCGGAAGCGTGATCGAACGGTGCGGCAGAGTCCGGGAAACGGTCCTTGATCACGTGCAGGCCGACTGTCCCCGCCTGAGAATGGCGGAGCCGCTCCGGGAGCCGGCCTATGGCGCCGTCCTCCTGGCACTGGAGAAAGCCGGCAGGCCGGGGAACGGCTTATGATCCGCGCCGGAGGGATCAGAAAGGAATGGGGCATATGGCGGGCATCCTGCTGAAAATCCGGGAAATGATGGGTTCATTCAGCCCGTCGGAGCGGATCGCGGCGGAATACATCCTGGATCATCCGGAAGAAACCGTCCGATCATCCATCCGCAGCCTCGCGGAAAGCAGCGGGGCCAGCACGGCAGCCGTCATGCGCCTGTGCAGGACGATCGGGTGCGGCGGATACCGCGACCTCGTCATCGGTCTCGCCGGCGATACGGCGTCGCAGAGCGGAACGGAGCCTCATCGCTATCCGGAAATCCGGCCGGGAGAGGATACCGCGTCGATCGCGGAACATATCGGCAGAAACGCCGTGCGGGCGATCCGCGACAGCCTGGCTGTCCTTGACCGGGCCCAGGCGGAGCGAGCCGCGGAAGTCCTCGGAAAAGCAGAAAAAATAGGCCTTTACGGGGTCGGAGCCTCCGCGGTCGCGGCCATGGACGCGTACCAGAAATTCCTGCGGATCGGCAAGCACCCCGTATATTGTCAGGATCCGCATATCCAGCTCCTGTCCGCAGCCAATCTCGGACCCGGCAATGCGGCCGTGGCCATTTCATGGTCGGGCGAGACCCGGGAAACGATCGACGCGGCTGCCGCGGCAAAAAAAAGCGGCGCGGCCCTGATCGCCATCACGCGATTCGGAAAGAGCCGTCTTGCAGACCTTGCCGACATCAGGCTACAGCTGGTCTCACCCGAATCGGACATCCGCTGCGGCGCCATGAGTTCACGCGGCGTTACGCTCCTGATGATCGACATTCTCTATGCCATGGTCATCAGCCGGGATTATGACCGCATTTGCGTCCTGCTGGACCAAACGCGCCGGCAGGTTTCGAACAGAAAATACCGGGGGACGGATCCGGATGTACGGCAAAGCGGAGGGCGGCAGGATGGATGAGAGGCTTTCACCCGTCAGCGGCGTGCGATCCTGCGTCAGAAACCGCGGCGGGGTCCCGGCGCTTTTCATCAACGGATCCCCCGTCCCGGCTGCGGCCTACCTCTGCTACCTTGACGGCCGCGAACGGTACGGCGACTTCGCGCGGGCCGGCTATTCCCTCTATTCATTTCCGTCCTATTTCGCCGGAAAAGGCATCAATGCGGACAGCGGCATCGGACCGTTCCGCAGCGGCATATTCGATCGCAGAGGAGATCCGGATTTCGCGGTATTCGACCGCGACGTGGAAAGGATCCTCTCCGCCGATCCGCAGGCCTTCCTGTTTCCGCGGGTATGCCTCGACATGCCGGAATGGTGGGAACGGGAGTTTCCGGAGGAGCTGAACGGCTGCGCGGGGGGAGGGACATGCCGGGTGTCCATGTCCTCGGAACAATGGCGCAGGGACGCGGGAGACATGCTGGCTGCACTGATCCGGCACGTGGAGCAGTCGCCGTATGCCGCCCGCATCATCGGATACCAGCCCGCGGCAGGCGGAACGGAAGAATGGGTGCATTTCCGCAATCGGGACGGCGGCCTGGGGATGGCCGCGCAGCAGGGTTTCGCGCGGTATGTTTTCCGGAAATACGGCGGCAGGGAGGATGCCCTGCGGGCTGCATACCGGGACGGCGCGATCACGTTCGGCGCGATCCGGATCCCGGAGGATTACGGGATGTATGCTCCGGACGGACCGGCGTTTTTCGACATAAGCCGAAAAATGCTTCTGGATTTTCTCGAATACACCAACCATATCATCGCGGACGACATCCTGTATTTTTGCCGGCTGATCAAAAAGCATACACACCGCAGGCTGGTGACGGGCGCTTTTTACGGCTATTCGCTGGCCCTGACGGACGCCCGGAACGGCCATCTCGCACTCGGAGAGCTCCTGGCGAGCCGCGATATCGATTTTCTGTGCAGCCCCAACTGGTACAACCGGTCTCCGGGCGTCGACTGGCCCTGCATGCTTCCCCTCGATTCCATCAAAGCCGCCGGCAAGCTGTTTTTCAGCGAATGCGATACCAGGACCCATCTGACGAGGCCGCTGAAAGAAGCCCGGCCGTCGATCGCCCCGGCGGGCTGGTATGAAGGCGGCGTATGGGAGGGGCCGGAACGGGAGGATGTTTCCCTGTGGCTGATCCGGAAATGCTTTACCAGAAACCTCATCCAGGGGACCGGCCTCTGGTGGTTCGACATGTGGGGCGGCTGGTACGCGTCGGAAACCCTGATGGATGAGCTCGGGAAATATCCGCCGCTCCTGGAGGAAAGTCTGCGGCAACGCCGCCGCGGGAGCGTCAGCCAGGTCGCGGTCATCACCGATGCGGATTCGCAGAAATATTTCAACACCGCCTGCGGGATCGCGCAGGAATGGGTGTCATCCTATCCGCTGACGCTCGGCTCGTGCGGCGTGCCTTACGACATTTTCGACCTGGGCGAAGCGGACCGGATCGACATCGGCCGCTGCCGCCTGGTCCTCATCACAGGGATCTGCCGCCACAGTGCGGAACTGGATTCCCTGGTGCGCCGGTGCCGGGAAGCGGGCGTCCACCTTTGCTTCACCTATCTGCCGGGCTCGGTCCGGGACGACATGCCGGCCGGCACGGATCTTTCGTCGGCCTTGACCGGGATCGGGCTCCGGCCGGCGGACAGGACCGACGAAACGCCGATCCTTGATGCCGAGAGGGGCGGCGCGGTCCTCGCGGCTCGCCGGTCCTTTGCTCCCGGCGCGGAGATTGCGGATCCCGAAGCGGAAATCCTCGGGCATTTTGAAGGAAGCGGCCGCCCCGGATTCGTCAGGAAAAAGGTCGGCGGATCGACGACCTGGTACTGCGCGCTGCCGGGGATGACCGCACAGGCGCTCCGGATGGTGTTCGGACAGGCCGGCGTCCATCTGTACTGCCGGGAAGGGGACGTTCTTTACGCGAACCGCCGCTTTCTCTGCATCCACTCCGCTTTCGAAGGAGAAAAAGAAATCATCCTGCCGTCCCGCATGAAGGCGGTCCGCCTTCTGGACAGCGGCAGCCCGGAGATTTTCGAAGGGGATCGCTTCACGATCTTCATGAAGCGTTTCGAAACGTGCCTTTTCCGGATCACTCCCGTATCCCCGATATCGTTCACAAATTTGAAATAGTTTTGACACCATGTGCCCCGAAGCGTGAATTACAATGGAAATAGGTCAAAGACAGTCAAAGACCAGTCTGGAGATGATGGGATGGCCGGGCTATCGGATGACATTGAACGGATGATCCGGCGGATGCTGGATGAGAATGACGGGCTGGCCCTGATCGGCCGCAATGAGCTTGCGGGCAGGCTGCATTGCGTGCCCTCGCAGATCAATTATGTGCTCACGACGAGGTTCACGGTCGAGCAGGGGTATTTCGTCGAGAGCCGGCGGGGCGGAGGCGGCGGGATCCGGATCACGCGGCTGCGCGCCGATTCCCCGTCGCAGTACCTGCGGCAGCTGCAGGGCGCGCTGGGCGACGAGCTTTCCGAGCACCGGTGCAACATCCTCCTGCGGGAGCTTGCGGGCATCGGGTATATCAGCGGGCGGGAAGCCAGCCTGCTGGCCTGCTCTTACTCGGAGAAGTCCCTCGCGCGGCTTGATCCGTCCGAACGGCTCCGGGCAAGGAGCGCGATGATGAAGAATATGCTTTCCTGCCTGATGGTCCACAGGACCGATCCGGCGGGGCCATGAAAGCGGGTGGTACCATGAAGTGCAGCCGATGCGGCGTCCATGACGCGACGATCCTGATCCGTCAGGTGATCAATGGAAAAGAGAGCGAATACAATCTGTGCGAGAACTGCGCGAAAGCAATCGGGATCGCCATCCAGTCTGGTCCCGGATCCCTCAGCTTCCCGGGTTCCCTCCTGTCGGGCAATATCCTGAACGCGCTCAACCAGCTCGGCATCACCTCCCAGGTCAATACGGGAGTCTTCGTCCCCGGCAAGGCCGGAAGCGGCGTCTGCGCGAATTGCGGGACCACGCTCGCGGAGTTCAGGGAAAAGGGCAAGCTCGGATGCAGCCATTGCTATGATGCGTTTGACGGTCAGCTTTCCCAGGTTTTCCGCCGGATCCAGTCCGGGGAGACCCACCGGGGGCGCAAGCTTGCCGAGATCCCCGAGAGCAGCGAGATCCGCGCTATCCAGGACAGGATCGAGCATTTCCAGGACCTGATCAAAAAGGCGGTCGAGGTCGAGAATTATGAGGAAGCAGCCCGGTGCAAGGCCGAGATCACGCGGCTGAAGGCCGAGAAGGACCGGATCCGGGCGGAAGCCGGGCCGGCTCCGGCGGCTGCGGACGGCGCAGCGCCCGTCAAAGCCCGGTCCAGAAAGCGGACGGAGAAGCCCCGCGCGGAAGCCAAGGGCGGCGCGGACGGTGTGGACGGTGCGGGCCGTGCGGACAGCGCAGACGGCGGAACGGATGAGGAGAAAGGTGGAGACTCCTGATGACTTGGTATATCGATAAAGGACCCGAAAGCGACGTGATCCTCAGCAGCCGCGTCCGGCTTGCCAGAAATCTGTCCAATTTCCCGTTCCCGAACAAGCTTGCCAAGGCGGACTCCGCGAAAGCCGCGGAGCAGATCCTGACAGCATTGAAAGGGCTTTCCGACAACCGGCGGAACCGCTACAGGATCCTTGACATGAGCGAACTGGGCGCCGAGGACAAGCTCGCGCTCGTCGAACGGCATCTGATCAGCGAAGAGCTTACCGACCCGCGTCTGGCACGCTTCGCATTCATCCGCGACGACGAATCGGTCTCGGTCATGATCAACGAAGAAGATCACATCCGGATCCAGGCCATGGAGGCCGGCTACAACCTGGAAGCGGCATTCAGCGCCGCCCGGGATATCGCGATCTGCCTCGAGAAAAGCCTGCCGGTCGGCTACCACGAGAAATACGGCTTCACGACCGCCTGCCCCACCAACACCGGGACCGGGATGCGCGCGTCGGTCATCATGCATCTGCCGGCGCTGGCGATCATGGGCAAGGCCGCCCTGATCATCGAGAAGATCCGCAAGATGGGCTACTCGGTGCGGGGTTATTACGGCGAGCACAGCAGCTCCGCCGGCAACATGTTCCAGGTTTCCAACCAGATCACGCTCGGCCTCAACGAAGAAGAGCTCATCACCGATCTGAAAAAGCTGATTTCCCAGATCATGAGGCAGGAACGGGCGGTTCGGCAGGAGATCTACGAGAAGAATCCCGCCGTCATCGAGGACAAGGTTTTCCGAGCCCTCGGACTGCTCAAGTATGCCAGGATCCTGACATCCGAGGAGGCCATCCGCCTCATTTCGGATGTCCGACTCGGCAAGGCGCTCGGGATCATCAAGGGACCGGACGAGGTCAATTTCAACCGCGTCATGTCCGTGATCGGTCCCGCCAGCATCCAGAAGGCGGAGGGTAGGGTCATGGATCCCGGCGAGCGGGACAAGGCAAGGGCGGCGGAGGTCAAGAAAGAACTGGGCAGCCTGTGAACGGCAGCTTCGGCGGACAGACGGTTTCCCGGCGGCACGGCAACCGGGAGAATGGGAGGGGCATATGATGGTGAGATTTTCGGAGAGGACCGGCATGGTGATGAAGCGCGCGTACGAAGCGGCACGCAGGAGCGGGCTGGAGTACGTCGGAACGGAACACCTGCTGTACGGGATTTTCGGCGAGGGCGAAAACGCGGCGTTCGACCTTCTGTCGGCGGAAGGGCTGACGGACGAGGCGATGGTCAACGCGCTCGCACAGGTTTCGGGGAAAAAGATGGATGAAAACGCGGATATCGGAGAGGAAGTCGAGATCCATAAAATGATCGAGATGTTCACGCCGCGCACGAAACGCGTGCTGGAGATCGCCGCGATGGCTGCAAGGAGTGCGGGGCAGAGCGCGGTCGAACCGGAGCATCTGCTGATCGCGATCATCCGCGAGGGCGAGAATATGGCGCTCAAGATCATGACGGCTTCCGGCACGGATGTCCGCAGGGTTTACGCGGAGCTGATGGCCTCGCTGTCTTCCGGCGAGGGCGAAGGCGGCGGTGAAGAAGGATCGGAGGACGGCGGCGAGGGCGGCGGAGACGACAGCGGCGGGATGCCCGGATCCGGCGGGGACGGCCCCGGCGACAGCGAGCTGGACGAGATCAACCAGAACATAGGGAAAACATACGGTACAGGTGAAAAGTCCGGCGCCGCCGGGAAGCCGAAAGGCAAGGGGAAAACCCCCAATCTGGACAAGTACGGCAGAGATATGACCGGTGCCGCGTCGAACGGGGAGTTCGACCCGATCATCGGACGCGAGGAAGAGATCGAAAGAGTCATGCAGATCCTATGCAGGCGGACGAAGAACAACCCATGCCTGATCGGCGAGCCCGGCGTCGGGAAGACCGCGATCGCGGAAGGCCTCGCACAGAAGATCGCGCACGGGGATGCACCCGAGATGCTCAAGAACAAACGGATCATCGCGCTGGACCTTTCCGGTATGATCGCCGGCGCGAAATACCGCGGCGAGTTCGAGGAACGCTTCAAGAACGCGCTGACGGAGGCCATCGTCGCAAAGAATGTCATCATTTTCCTTGACGAACTCCACACCGTGATCGGCGCCGGCGGAGCGGAAGGGGCGATGGATGCCGCCAACATCCTCAAGCCCGTCCTGACGCGCGGGCAGCTGCAGATCATCGGCGCGACAACGACGGATGAATACCGGAAGCATGTGGAAAAGGATGCCGCGTTCGCCAGGCGTTTCCAGCCTGTCACCGTCGGAGAGCCGTCGGAAGAGGAAGCGGTCCTGATCCTCAAGGGGATCCGGGACAAATACGAGGCGCACCACAATGTGAAAATCACGGACGAGGTGATCGACGAAGCGGTCAAGCTTTCGGTCCGCTATATCACGGACCGTTTCCTGCCGGACAAGGGGATCGACCTGATCGACGAAGCTGCTTCGAGGCACCGCATGAAGTCTTTTACCGAACCTGAATCCTTCAAGGAATATGAGAAAAAGATCGGTGAATTGAACGGGCTCAAGAAAGCCGCGGCGGAAAGGGAAGATTTCGAGGCGGCGGCGAAATACCGCGAAGAAGCCGCCGCGGCGTCCTCGGAGCTTGATGCGGAGCGGGAGAAATGGAGGCAGCGCCAGGATACCGAGAGCAACATCCTGACCGTCGATGAGGTCGCGAACATCGTGTCGAACTGGACCGGGATCCCGGTCCGGAAATTGACGGAGACGGATTCCGAGAAGCTGCGCAGCCTCGAGGACGAGCTGCACAAAAGGGTGATCGGCCAGGATGAGGCGGTCCGCTCCGTGGCGAAAGCGATCCGCCGCGGCAGGCTGGGCCTGAAAGACCCGAAGCGTCCGGCCGGCTCCTTCATTTTCCTCGGCACGACCGGCGTCGGGAAGACCGAGCTGGCCAAGGCGCTTGCCGAGGTGATGTTCGGGACGGAAAACGCCCTGATCCGCCTTGATATGTCCGAATATATGGAAAAATTCGATGTCAGCAAGCTGATCGGCTCGCCCCCGGGCTATGTCGGGTACGACGAAGGCGGCCAGCTGACGGAAAAAGTCCGCCGCAAGCCTTACTCGGTCCTGCTGTTCGACGAGATCGAAAAGGCTCACCCCGATGTGTTCAATTCGCTGCTCCAGATCCTGGAGGACGGACGGCTGACCGACGGACAGGGCAGGACGGTGGATTTCAAGAACACCATCATCATCATGACTTCCAATGTCGGAGCGAGAATGCTGTCCGGGTCGCAGGGGCGTCGGATCGGATTCGACCTGCCGAAGTCTTCCGATGCCGCGGAAAGTGTGCTCAAGGAGACGGATGACGGGATGTACGGAGGCCGCAATTTCGCCGAGGCGAAAGCTCTTGTCGTCGATGAGCTCAAGAAAACCTTCAATCCGGAGTTCATCAACCGGGTCGACGAGATCATTTTCTTCCACATGCTGACCCGCGGTTCCATGAAACAGATCGTCGGCATCATGATCCGCAACCTGATCAAGCGCATCGCGGAAACCGGCATCACCCTCGATGTGACCGACGAAGCGCGGGATTTTCTGGCGGACAAGGGCTATGATCCTTCATACGGCGCACGGCCGCTCCGCCGGGTCATCCAGTCGCTGGTCGAGGACCGGCTGTCCGAAGCGATGCTGGACGGCATCGTCGCTGCGGGCGACACGGCGAAAGTCGTGGTCCGGGACGGCGACATCGTGATCGAAAAGGCGGCTATAAAATAAGGATATATTCTCAATATATTATGACTAATAATCTAATAATTGAAGAGTAGTGTGAGTACTGTCGGCATATATATAGTATCCATTTACTCACTTACTTTCTTTGTCCTCAATATATCAAATTAATATATCTAATCGCTAATTGAATAAAATATATTGTAAATTTCAGTTACAATTAATTTACTTGCACAAATATATACTTAGTGCTATAGTTATAGCAAATCATAGTTTTATGCAGTATGTAGGAGGTGGTTTAAGAATATTACTAAATATTTTTACTTTAAGATATGCAGAGGATTACGGTGGTCAATTCCTTTATCGGATGAAAATTTAAATGATGTATGATCAAGCATTATATAAGACCGCATAATGAGATATTTCATTTATAAATGAAAGGATGGATTGTGATGCGAAAGTCTTTTCTGTTTCTGATCTGCATTTTGATTATCATAGCGGGCACTAGCTGCAGCACGGGCGACACGGATTCCAGATCATCCGATTCCGACTCGTATACAGCATCCGGGTCGGTCAGCGAGAACGGCACCGATCTGCAGGCACAGGTCGATGTACTCGAAGCCCGGATCTCCGATCTGGAACTTGAGCTTGCGCGTTGCCGGAACTTCAGCAATCTAGCCGAAGCATACGGTGCGGTGTCCGATCCGGGTTACTATTTAGGGAAAAACATTACGGCCGGATCTCTCGATTCCATGGACATCAGGCTTCCGAAAACCGACTATGATCATCTGCAGATCGTGATCCTGACCGGCAGCGAGTCCGACGGAATTATCAACTTTGACAGGATCGTCATACCGGCCTTAGCCGAAGGAACCGGGGAAGACAAATACAGCCGGTATGGAGTTGACAGCACCCAGTATGATATTATCACGCTGACATTTACCGGCATTTCTTCCGGTGAAGATTTATGTTTTCTGATCTGCATGACAGACCGCAAAGGATTCGAACACACCGAATTCGTCCATTCCGACCGCTTCAGCGGCGATGTCTGATCGGGGGGCTCCGCCGTCAGAAGCGGATGTCGAAATCGGCGGAACCCTTGAAGACTCTGCCCGACAGATAGGCCAGGGCTGAGTTGTCCGGCAGCTTCAGAAAATGGATGGATGTCGCCCACAGTTGCTGGTGCCTCAGATAACCGCCGTCCGCTGTCCGGAAGTGCCTGTTGTAGGCGTTCCGGCCGTACCGGCCGTCACCGAGAAGCGGATGGCCGAGATGGGCGAGATGTGCCCGGATCTGGTGCATCCTGCCGGACGACAGCTCGACCTCAAGCTCGCTGACGGATTCACCGCCGGGTCCGGCGCCGTCGAAACGGTTCAGGATCCGGTACCGGGTCACGATTTCGGTGTCGCCGGATCTCTCTTCGTCATGGATATAGACTTCATTGTCGGCGCCCCCGCGCTCGTGGTACGCCCGCAGCTCGAACATTTTCGTCTTGTCGGCGCAGACCACCGGCCTGCCCTCCGCGGGCCTCCCCCTGACCAGGCAGCGGTACCGCTTGTACAGCAGCCCGGACCGGATCGCCGCGCCGATCTCGCGCACCGCCCGCTCATTCCGCGCGAGGAGCACGAGGCCGCCGGTATTCATGTCGATCCTGTGGCAGAGCTGGATCCCCGAATCGCCGAAATCGCCGCGGACCCTGTCGATCAGCGTGACGGCGGTGACTCCTTCGCCGGAATGGACCGGGATCCCCGGGCTCTTGCTCACGACAATGATATTGTCATCGCTGTAAATGACCTTGTATTGCGGCCGGCCGGCCTGCCGGGAGGTTTCACCGGCGGCACCGCGGCTACCCTCGCGGCTGCCACCCGGGCTGCCCGCAGGCTTGGCGGCATCGCGCAGCGCGCGACCCTCGAGAACATCATCCGGCAGATAAACGGCGACCTCATCCCCCTCGGACACCGGGACATCCTCCCGTATCCGCCTGCCGTTGACGCGGATATCCCTGTCCTTGAGCGCGTGCCGCAGGGCGATCAGGCTCATGGACGGAAATTCGCCCGTGATGACGCGGATGACATGCCTGCCGCTGTTCTTTTCTGTGATTGTAAAACTTTTCATGGGTCTCCCGTTTTTTTTCTGATGATCCTGTGCCTAATGATAGCGGAAACGGGCCACGAAGTAAAGGGACCGGACCGCCCGATCCATACGGATCCGATCCATAAATCCCGGCCCGGTTTACTTCAGCGGGCGGATTCTTTATAATAAGACCTCTACCGACAAGCATTCGGGAGGTAATATATGATGGGCAGCAGAGAAACCGTTTTAAAAGCCATCCGCTTCGAGAAACCGGATCACATCCCGATGAATTTCCACATCAACGACTCCTGCTGGCAGAATTATCCACAGGAATACCTGTTTGACCTGATGGAATCCCATCGGTTTCTGTTTCCCGGCTTTCATCGTCCCGAAGGGCATTATACCCCCCGTTTTTCCCTTGTTGCGCGAAAGGATGCTCCTTTCACCGACGATTTCGGATGCGTTTGGGAGACTGCAGAAGACGGCATTACGGGAACCGTCACCCGCCACCCTCTGGAAGACTGGGCTGCGCTGGATCATTATGCATTCCCCGATCCTTCCGCAGTCATGGGGATCGGGCCGGCAGATTGGGAGAACGTCGCGGAAAACATGAGGATAGCCGGAGAAAACGGCGACCTGCGCGCAGGCGGACTGCGTCACGGGCACACGTTCCTGCAGATGTGCGACATCCGCGGATATCAGAATCTTATTTTCGACATGGCAGACGAGGAACCCCGCCTGTTCACCCTGCTGAACAAGGTCGAGGAATTCAATGAAGGCATTGTGAAGCGGTATATCGATATGGGCGTGGATCTGATGATGTATGCCGAAGATCTCGGCATGCAAAGGGGGCCCATGCTTTCGCCCGCCCATTTCCGCGAATACATCAAACCGGTCTACCGCCGTCTGATGAAACCCGCAAAAGAGTGCGGCATCATCGTCCACATGCATTCGGACGGCGATCTTCACGATCTCCTGGACGATATCCTCGACGGAGGCGTCGATGTCATGAATCTTCAGGATCTGGTCAACGGGATCGACTGGATCGCGGAAAAACTAGCAGGGAAAACATGCGTCGAGCTCGATATCGACCGGCAGTTCATTACGAGCAGGGGAACGCCGGAGCAGATCGATGAGCTGGTCCGCAGCGAGGTGCGGAAGATCGGCCGGCGCGAAGGCGGCCTTATGATGGTCTACGGCCTTTATCCCGGGATCCCGCTCCGGAATGTGAAGGCAGTCATGGATGCGATGGAAACATATGCCTTTTACTATACGTGATGCGGATCATTTTCCTTTCGCGCGGAATTTGTAAGGCCCGTGTTCCGCGGGATTTGATATAATGGCAATAGGGTCGGCGCGACGGCCATGACGCCGGGCGCAGCGCGGGGAGGTGGATCCGATGGAGACGATCCAATGGCAGGTCAGGGTGCCTTTCTACAGGAACCGGTTTATCCTGAGGGGATTCATGCTCGCCCTCGGCATCCCGCTCCTGATCCTCGCCCTGTTCCTTACCATGGCATACCTTGGTCACATCGCTGCTGCGGACATTCGATACGGCCTCGGCCTGATCGGGATCCTGTTTGCCCTGATCATGCTCCTGACCCTGGCGCTTTACGGGGGGCGGTATGCGCCCGGCTACATCATCGATGATGTCGGGATCGTCAATTATACGAAGATGAAAAGGCCGCCGGAAAACCGTACGCTGAATACCATCGTATCGGTTTTCAATCTCGTCAGGGGGAACATTTCCTCTGCGGGCGGCGTTCAGACGCCTCGTCACCGGCAGCTGACGAGGATCCGGTGGGAATACGTGAGCCGGGTCTGTTTTTATCCGAGACAGCACACGATCCTTGTTCTGGGCGAATATACCGAGAAGATCGCGATTTTCTGCACAAGAGCGAATTATGCCGCCGTCGAAGATGCGGTCCGCGCCCGCGTGCCGGCCGGGCAGACCGGCGGATGAAGGCCGGAATGGCCGGATCGGGAGGCAACAGCCGGATCCCGGCCGGTCAGAGGGTGAGAGGCGGCGTGGTGTAGTCCCTCCCGCAGATGCCGGTCGTCTGCTGGGTCCAGATATCCGTCGCGAGAAAATCCAGAGCGGCCATCCGCCTCAAAGGCGCGTTCGCCGGGACGGACGGGAATTCGAGGAAATCCGACCCTCTGGTGATGATCGGGAGGGCAGCGGTCTTGCGCATGATCCGCAGCAGGTATCGTCCTCTGCCGGTGGATCCGAGCACCCGCAGGTAATATGGGGCCCCGTCTGCGGCGGCTGCCGCGAGGTCGTCCCCGGTGATGCCCAGAAGCATGTGGCTGAGCGCGCGGCGGACCCTCGAGCGCGGATAGCGTCGGGTCGAGGCTTCCGATACGAGCCTTTCGAGGCGGTTTTCCCCTGCCGTATTCCGCGAAGCCAGTTCTTTCAGCCGGTTGCCGAGACCTTCGCCCATTCCGGGGAGTCCGGAGATCTCGGCCGCGGGGCGGGTCAGCAGCTGACGGAAGATATCGCCGGCAAAGGCTTCTCCGGACAATATGACATTTCCCGTACGGTGCTCGCGCAGCAGGATGGCGAGGGATCCTTCCGGCATGGAGCCGGACAGCCCCGCGATCATGGCGGCCGGACCGGGGGACGGGGGCTGCAGGAAGGCGCGGATGGCCGAAGCGCTCGCGAGAGGCGCGCCGTCGAGCGAAGCGGTGTTGTAGTCCTGGCCTTCGCGGCGGACGGTGAAGGGCTTCATGTGCGTGATGCCCCGGCGGCGGAGCGCCTTCAGGTATTCGACCGCGAGGATGTTGTTGGAGCGGGAAAGCAGCTCCGTCGCGCCCGGCACCAGGCCGGATTCCTCGAGCGCGAGGGAACGGGATACCGGAAAAGACAGGCCTTCGTCGAGATGGAGGCGGAGCAGGTCGCGGAAGGATGCCGGCTCATCGGCCAAGACATCCGCGGCGGCCTGCAGCGCGTCGAGGTCGCCGGATTCGGAGCCGAAAACCAGCAGGCCGCACACCCCGGTCGCGGCGGCGGCCGCGATGCCGCCGGCGGCGAACAGCTCGGCGCTCGAGGTCGCATACGCGGCGGGCAGCTCGATGACAAGATCCGCTCCGCACAGCAGAGCCGACCGTGCGCGCGCCCATTTATCCAGCAGGGCGGGTCCGCCGCGCTGGACGAAATGGCCGCTCATGATGGCGACGACCGCGCAGTCCTCTCCGAAAAGCTCGCGGATCCTGCGGATCTGGTACTGATGCCCGTTGTGGAAGGGGTTGTATTCGCTGATGATCGCCGCCGTTTTCATAGGACTCCATTATAAACCAGAAAGTGCCGGATATGCTATAATATTCGGGTATGAGCTCCGTGAAAAATAAAGCATTCCGATCGATCCGGGGTACACAGCGGCGCCCGGGCATGCGCGGATCCGGCACCGGCGGCAGGCACCCGGCGGCGAGGCGCCTCCTTATCGCGGCCGCCGGCATTCTCGCGGCGGGAGCCGCGGCTGCCGCCGTGTACTTTTCCCTGGCCCGGCCCGTGCAGCCGGAATACACGTTCAGCGCCGCCGTGGACTTTCCGGGCCGCGCGGACGGCGGCATGACCATGGCGTCCGACGCATCCGCCGACGACATGCGCAGTGCCGTTTCCACTCTTCTGCTGCGCGGCGGATTGCTTGCCGAATCCTGCCGGATCCCCGGCGGCACATGGAAAAAGACCCTGGAAGTCTCCGGCCGCTTCCTTTTCCGGGATCAGGCCGAGCTGCTTGATTACTACGCGGAGCAGGGGGACCGGAGAAAATTCGACGCGCTGTACAAGCTCATCAGCCGGACGTTCCGGAACGATGACGGCTTTTATGTCCGCGAAGCCGCGACGGCGGACGGTGACGTTTCCGGCGTGACGGACAGCGGGATTTCGGCCGGCGATAACCTGAGGTACTGCCGGGTCCTACTCGAAGGGTATTCGAAATTCCGGAACGGCAGCTATCTTGCATCCGCCGGACAGCTGGCGGACCTGCTGTACCCGCAATGCGCAGTGTACGGCATCCTCCCTCCCGACACGGAGATCGTGGTTTCGCAGACCACCCCGACCCCCGATTTTTCTGCCACGCCGACCCCGAAGCCGACGGCTTCCCCGTCCGCGGGACCGGATGGCACGGTGAAAGCAAAGGTCGTCGATTTGGCCGGAGTCGACCTGTACGCACTGCGTCTGCTCGGCGAACTGGACAGCCGCTGGGCGCCGGTCTACGCATCGAGCCTTGCCGCGGTGAATGGCGCGCTCCTGGATGCGCCCGCCCCGCTCTTCCGGGCCGGCTATTATGCGGACGGCAGCGGCTACGCGCCGTACCTCGGAGCCGCGCCCGTGTTCGATTTCGGCGCCCAGATCCGGATTGCCCTCCGCCTTGCTGAAGTGGGCGAACTCGAAGAGTCCACCTACTCCTGGCTCAAGCAGGTCCTCCTGAATGACCGGGCCTTTTACCAGACATATGACATCCTGACCGCATCCGTGGTCCCCTCCCCGGAATCCGTGGCAGGATACGCCTGCATGGCGCGGATCGCCCGGATGCGCGGGGATCCGGCTGTTTATGCGTTCTGCGCCGGCAGGATCTTCTGGAATTCGGCGGACAGCCCCACGAGCAGGATTTTCGGGCTGCCCTTCATCGAAACGGACGACGGGACGATCCTGGTATATGCCGAAGATGCCGTTTTGTCGCTGAAAGCGTTCTATTAACAGAAACGGTGGAGATCAAGACCATTTTGCCGATATTGCGGGACAGATTGAGTTTGCCAAAAATGGAATTGAGAGTATAATACTATTGGCAATTTCGCGCCGGCAAGAGACAGGCGGATGAAAGGTGCCGAATGGAAAGGAAAGGTTCATATGGGGATGGGATTTATCGAATCCATAATCGCGAAGGCAACACCGGCAGGCAAGACGATCGTCCTTCCGGAGTCGCATGACCGGAGGGTGGTCGAGGCTGCCTCCATGATCCTGCGCAGGGGGATCGCGAAGGTCGTCCTGATCGGCAATGAGGCCGATGTCGCGAAGACCGCGGAGGGTCTTGACCTGACGGGGGCGCTGATCGTCGATCCGAAGACGGATCCCAGAAGAGATGATTATGTCAATACGTTCTATGAACTCCGCAAGGCCAAGGGGGTCACCCCGGAGACCGCAGCGCAGATGATGCTCGATGAGAATTATTTCGGCGTCATGATGGTGAAAAAAGGCGACGCGGACGGCATGGTGTCCGGTGCGGCGCACAGCACCGCGGACACGCTCCGGCCGTCCCTCCAGATCCTGAAGACCGCGCCGGGGACCAAGCTGGTTTCCGCCTTCTTCATGATCGTGGTGCCCGACTGCGAGTACGGCGAGCACGGCACGTTCCTGTTCGCGGACAGCGGCCTTGTGATGAATCCCACTGCGGACGAGCTGTCGGAGATCGCCATTTCATCGGCGAAATCCTTCGAGCAGCTGACCGGCAGGGAAGCCGTCGTGGCGATGCTGTCGTTCTCGACCAAGGGCAGCGCCAGCGACCCGCTGGTCGACAAGGTGGTCGAAGCCACGCGCCTTGCCAGGGAGAAAGCCCCGCACATCCGCCTGGACGGCGAGCTCCAGGTCGACGCGGCCATCGTTCCGTCAGTGGCGCGGTCGAAGGCGCCCGGCAGCACGGTCGCGGGCCATGCGAACACATTCGTTTTCCCCGACCTGAATTCGGGCAACATCGGTTACAAGCTCGCGCAGCGCCTGGCCAGGGCGGAGGCGTACGGGCCCGTTACGCAGGGCATCGCCAGGCCGGTCAACGACCTGTCGCGCGGCTGCACCGCCGAGGACATCGTCGGTGTGGCGGCCATCACGGCTGTCCAGGCCATGGGCTGACATTTTTTAAATGGAGACATCGGTCCGGGCGCCGGAGCGCCGGATCTTTCGGGAGGAAAGAGTCCAATGAAAGTACTTGTCATCAACGCGGGGAGCTCATCCCTGAAATACCAGCTGATCCGGACGGGGACGGGCGAAGTCCTGGCCAAAGGGATCGCCGACCGGATCGGCCTTGTCGATTCGATCATCAAGCATTCGAAGAACGGCGAAGAGCCATCCGTCATCCCGGCGGTCTTCGCGGACCATAATGACGCGATGGCGGCCGTCCTGAAGGTCCTGACCGACGAGACCTACGGCTGCATCAAGTCCATGGACGAGATCGAAGCGATCGGGCATCGGGTCGTCCACGGCGGCGAGAAGTTTTCCAGGGCGGAGCGGATCACGCCGGAGGTCAAGGTGGCCATCCGGGCCTGCTACGCGCTCGCCCCGCTCCACAATCCGCCGAACATGACCGGGATCGAGGCCTGCGAAGCCGCGATGCCGGGCGTCCCGCAGGTCGCCGTGTTCGACACCGCCTTTCACCAGACGATGCCTCCGAAGGCGTTCATGTATGCTTTGCCTTATGAGGTTTACGAAAACCACAAGATCCGCCGATACGGTTTCCACGGCACATCGCACGCCTATGTCGCCCGCCGCGCGGCCGAGATCATCGGCAAGCCCTACGCGTCTCTCCGCCTGATCACCTGCCATCTCGGCAATGGTTCGTCGATCGCCGCGATCCGGTACGGCGAGTGCATCGACACGTCCATGGGCCTGACGCCTCTGGCCGGCGTGTGCATGGGTACGCGCTGCGGGGACATCGATCCCGCGATCGTGACGGTCCTGATGGAGAAGGAAGGTCTGGACGCGAGAGGCGTGGAAAACCTGATGAACAAGAAAAGCGGCGTCGCCGGCCTGTCCGGCGTCAGCAGCGATTTCCGCGACCTGGAGGCCGCCGCGCTCAAGGGCAACAAGCGCGCCGAGCTGGCGCTCCAGATGTTCGAGTACCAGTGCAAGAAGTACATCGGAGCCTACGCGGCGGCCATGGGCGGCGTCGACGCCGTGATCTTCACGGCCGGCATCGGCGAGAACGTCCAGATCGTACGGGCGGGCATCGTCGAGGGGCTCGAATTCCTGGGCATGAAGCTCGACCCGGTGAAAAACATGGTGCGGGGTCAGGAAGCGATCATTTCCACCCCCGATTCGACGAGCCTGATCATGGTCGTCCCGACGAATGAAGAACGCGCGATCGCCATGGAGACCGAGGAGATCTGTTCCAGAAAATGACCCCGCGGGGCGCGGCGCATGGCGGCGCGTATGCATTGACTTGACGGATAGAAGGAGAAATTGCCGATGCGGATAACGCAGATGTTCATGCCGACCCAGAGGGAGGTGCCCTCGGAAGCCGAGATCGCCAGCCACCAGCTGATGCTCCGGGCAGGCCTGATGCGCAAGGTCGCATCCGGTGTCTATTCCTATCTCCCGATGGGGCTGCGCACCTTCCGCAAGGTCGAGAGGATCGTCCGCGAGGAGATGGACCGGGCAGGCGCGCAGGAGCTGATCATGCCCGCCGTGCTGCCCGCCGAGATCTATCAGGAGTCCGGCCGCTGGGACGTGTTCGGACCCGAGATGTTCCGGTTCAGGGACCGTAACGGCCGCGAGTTCTGCCTCGGCCCCACGCATGAGGAGCCTTTCACCGACACGGTGCGGAATGAGATCCGTTCCTACCGCAGCCTGCCGGTCACGCTCTACCAGATCCAGCACAAATACCGCGACGAGAAACGTCCGAGGTTCGGCGTGATGCGCAGCCGCGAATTCGTCATGAAGGACGCGTACAGCTTCGACCGGGACGATGCCGGTCTCGATGTTTCCTACCGCGCGATGGAGAAGGCCTACCGCGCGATCTTCGACCGCTGCGGACTCGATTACATCATCGTGGACGCCGATTCGGGCGCCATGGGCGGGAGCGGATCGCAGGAATTCATGGTAAAATCCGCCGTGGGCGAAGCGACGGTCGCGTTCTGCACGGCATGCGGCTTCGCGGCCAACGACGAAAAGGGCGAGGCCGTTCCGGCTCCCGCCGCAAACGGCGCGCCGGTCGCGCCGGTGAAGGTCCATACGCCCGACACGCGGACGATCGAGGAGCTGATGGCTTTTCTCAGCCTCTCCCCCGACCGTTTCGCGAAATCCCTGATTTACCAGGCCGGGGACGAGTTCGTCATGGCCATCGTGCGAGGCGACCGGGAGCTCAACGAGACGAAGCTGTCCAATCTGCTCGGCGGCGGCGAGATCGCGATGGCCGGTCCGAAGGATGTGGAGGAGATCACCGGAGCTGCCGTGGGATTCGCGGGGCCCGTCGGGCTTCGGCGCAGGATCCGCATCGTCTGCGACAGGGAGGTCGCCGCGTCGTCCAATCTGGTCGCCGGAACCAATGAGACGGACTACCACTGGATGAATATCAATCCGGGCATCGATTTTCAGCCGGACATCGTCGCCGACATCCGCACGATCGCCGCGGGCGACCGCTGCCCCGTCTGCGGCGCGCCGGTCGACCTCTGCAGGGGCATCGAGGTCGGTCATATTTTCAAGCTTGGCACCAAATACTCGGCGGCGCTCGGCTGCAATTTTCTGGATGAAGAGGGAAAAGAGCATCCGATGATCATGGGCTGCTACGGCATCGGCCTCAACCGGACGATGGCTGCCGTGATCGAGCAGAACCACGACGACAATGGCATCATCTGGCCTTTGGCCCTGGCGCCGTACCACGCGGTGGTGGTGCCGGTCATGGCTTCCGACGAAGTCCAGATGTCGCTCGCCCGGGAGATTTACGGCCGGCTTTCGGAGGCCGGCGTGGAAGTTCTGATCGACGACAGGGACGAGAGGCCCGGCGTCAAGTTCAAGGACAGCGAGCTGATCGGCATACCGATCCGCGTAACGGCGGGCCGTAAGGCCGCCCAGGGGATCGTGGAGATCAAGTACAGGAACAGCGGGGACGTTTTCGAGCGGACCCCGGACGAGGCGGTCGCCGAAATTGCCGCCGCCGTGCGCGCGATCCCAAATTGACGCGGTAAAAAGACCTGTGATATGATGATGCGGTCGGATCGTCTTTGCGGACGGCCGGCCGCATTTTCCCATTCCGGCAATACCATCCGCCCGGCGGGGTTTCCGCCGGAGAAAGCAGGATCAACGTGAGCGAGCGTGAATTTTCGATCGGCATCGACCTCGGCGGCACGAACATCGCGGCCGGCGTCGTCGACCGCAGCGGCGCCATTCTGGCGAAGACCAGCCTCCCGACATACCCGCAGCGGGATTACGCCGACATCGTCGCGGACATGGCATCCGCCGCCGTGACCGCCTGCAGCATGGCCGGCATTTCGCTCGACAGGATCGCCGGGATCGGCATCGGATCTCCGGGCACCGTCGATTCCAGGAACGGCACGGTCATCTATGCCAACAATCTCCATTTTGACAATGTCCCGATGTGCAGCGAGATGCGTCGTCATATCGACCTGCCTTCCTATGTCGGCAACGACGCCAACTGCGCGGCCCTCGGCGAGACCGCCGACTGCGGCGCGGCGCGCGGCCTGCGCAATGTCGTCCTCATCACGCTCGGGACCGGGCTCGGCGGAGGCATCCTCGTAGACGGACGCATCTATGAGGGAGAGCACGGGGCCGGAGCGGAGCTCGGGCACACCGTGATCGAGGTCGGAGGCGTCCTCTGCACCTGCGGACGCCGGGGCTGCTGGGAGAGCTATTCGTCCGCGACCGGTCTCATCCGGATGACCCGCGAGGCCATGGAATCGGATCCGGATTCGCTCCTGCAGGAGATGACCGGGCGGGACCCCGCCAGGGTCAGCGGGCGGACCGCGTTCGAGGCCGCGCGCAAGGGCGACGCATCGGCACAGAAGGTCGTCGACCGGTACATCCGGTATCTTTCCGAGGGCATCGTCAACATGATCAATATTTTCCGGCCGGAGATCTTCCTGATCGGCGGCGGGATCTGCAACGAAGGGGATTATCTGTTCGATCCGATCCGCCGGTTCGCGGCGGAGAACTGCTACGCGCAGGACAAGGTGGAGATCCCCCCGATCATGAGAGCCAAACTCGGGAACGACGCAGGCATCATCGGTGCGGCCATGCTTGCCGCCCGGGGCTGAACGGGACGGAGGCGGACGCGATGCGGAACGACAACCTGCTTCTCCGGTATCCCGTCCGGATGAGGCCCGTTTTCAAAGATTACTTCTGGGGCGGCGACAAGCTGGCCCGGGAGTGGGGCAAGAAGAGCCCTTACGCGATCACGGCGGAGAGCTGGGAGCTTTCCGCGCACCGGAACGGCCAGAGCACAGCGGACAATGGACCGCTTGCCGGGAAGACGCTCGGTGAGGTCATCGAGGCTTTCGGCCGCGCGTGTCTCGGCACCCGTTCCGGCGGCAGCGGCCGTTTCCCGATCCTGATCAAGCTGATCGATCCCCGGCAGAGCCTATCGGTCCAGGTCCATCCGGATGATGCCTACGCGCTCGAGCACGAGGGGGACCAGGGCAAGACCGAGATGTGGTACATCGCCGACCCAGGGGAGACGGGGAGCATCCTCTGCGGCTTCCGGGAAGACATCAGCCCGGAGCAGTTCCGGGAAGCGACCGCGGACCATTCGCTGCCCGGCCTGATGAACAGGATCCCGGTCCGGCGCGGGGATGCCTATTTCATCCGGCCCGGCACGGTGCATGCCATCGGCGCGGACCTGATCATCGCCGAGATCCAGCAGAATTCCGATGTGACGTACAGGGTATATGATTTCGGGCGCAAAAACGCCGACGGGACCGGAAGGACGCTGCATCTCGAAAAGGCAGCCGACGTATCCGACCTCCGTGCGTCCTCCTTTGACGGCCGGAGCGCCGGCGGGTACAGGGAAGAGCCGTTCGGCACGACCCGTCTGCTGGCTTCATGCGCATATTTCCAGGTGACCGAATACCGTGTCAGCCGGGGGAGCGCACATCTTTTTGCGGGGAGCGACTCGTTTCATGCTCTCCTTTTTCTTGAAGGAAGCGGTGTGATCCGGCACGCCGGCACCGCGACCGCCTTTTCGAGAGGGGAGACCTTTTTTATTCCGGCGGACATGCGAGGATACGACATCGAGGGAGAGTCGCTTTTCCTTCTGACCCGGATCTGAACCGGCCGCCGGGGCAGGGCAACAGGATAGGATACGACAGGACAAGTACGGACAGGAGCGAAGTCATGAGATATTCCGCACGATTCATCGCCAAGGCAGCCGTCATCGCGGCGCTATACACAGCGCTGACGCTTGCCGTGTATCCCATCAGCTACGGGATGCTTCAATTCCGCGTATCGGAAGCCCTCATGCTCCTCGCGGCGCTGACGCCCGCGGCCGTGCCGGGACTGTTCATCGGCTGCATATTGGCGAACCTGTTCGGCGGGCTCGGGATCATCGACATCGTATTCGGCAGCACGGCTACGCTCCTGGCAGCCCTGGCCATCTGCCGCATCGCCGCCCGGCAGGCACCCGTGCCCGGCGATCCGCTTCCCGGCGGCATCCGGAGCCGGGCGGAATGGGGCCGGGCTGCCGTTCTGCCGCTGCCGGCGATCCTTTTCAACGGCATCATCGTCGGAGGGTATCTCCCCTTCGTCATCCCGGAGATCCGCGGCCTGGCATCGAGCCTCTGGATCGTCCTGGCGGCCAGCATCGGGTCAGTAATGGCCGGAGAGGCGGCCGTCACCTTTGTCATCGGGCTGCCACTGTATTTCGGGATCCGGAAAACCGGCCTTTTCAAGGATGACATGCGCGAAAAGCCCTTTGCCGTTCTTTTCCGCAAAGACCGCGGCACGGACGGCGCCGGGAAGACCGGAGGGCACGGCGAATGAAAGAAGGCGGATCCCATTATTTCGATGCGCAGCCTGCCGCGGCAAGCGACCCGGGCGGATTTTCGTGCCGGTTCGGAGGCGTCGATTTTCAATTTGTCACGGACAGCGGCGTCTTCTCGCGCGGCAAACCGGATTTCGGCAGCGAACTGCTGCTGAACACATTCATCGAACAGAGAAAAGCGGGGCTGGCGGGAGGCGTCCGCGTCCTGGACCTCGGCTGCGGCTACGGCCTGGTCGGCACGGTCGTCAAGCGGCTGTTCCCCGAAACGTCGGTCGTGATGGCGGACATCAACCGGCGCGCCGCAGCCCTTGCGGCAGACAACATGCAGCGCAACCACGTCAAATACGCGGATGTGATCGTATCGGACGGTTTTTCGGATGTGCCGGGCATTTTCGACATCATCCTGACCAATCCGCCGATCCGCGCAGGCAAGAAGACCGTGTTCCGGTTTTATGAAGAATCGCTCGAACGGCTGGTCCCCGGCGGGATCCTCTTTGTAGTCATCCAGAAAAAGCAGGGCGCCCCGTCATCGGCGGAAAAACTGGAGGAGCTGTTCGGCCGCTGCGAGCCCATCTCGCGAAGCGCCGGCTACAGAGTGCTGAAGTGTGTGAAAAAAGATGGATCAGAAGGAGTGAAAACGGTATGATCGAAATCAGCAATGTATCGAAGACCTACAATGGAAAAATCAAGGCGGTGGACAATATCTCGCTGACGATCCGCAACGGGGAGATCTTCGGCTTCCTCGGACCGAACGGAGCGGGGAAGACTACCACGATCAAGCTCATGACGGGGATCCTGTCCGCCGACGAGGGCTCGATCCGGATCAGCGGACACGACATCGTCCGGGAGCCGCTGGCCGCCAAGCAGAGTTTCGGCTATGTACCGGATGACCCGAACATTTTCCCGCGGCTCAAAGGGATCGAATACCTCCGGTTCATGGCCGATGTCTACAATGTCCCTGCCGATGTGAGGGCTCCCCGGATCGTCTCCATGGCGTCGAAATTCGGACTCGAATCGGCGCTCGGCGACCGGATCCAGAGCTATTCGCACGGCATGCGGCAGAAACTGCTGATCATCGGCGCCCTGATCCACAGCCCGGACGCCTGGATCCTGGACGAACCGATGACCGGCCTGGACCCGAAATCCTCCTTCCAGCTCAAGGAAATGATGCGCGAGCACGCCGACAGCGGGAAGAGCGTGTTTTTTTCCACACACGTGCTCGATGTCGCCGAAAAGGTGTGCGACAGGATCTCGATCGTTGACAAAGGCCGGATCCTGTTCACCGGATCGGTCGATGAGATGCGCGGCGAGTTCCGGTCGCAGGAATCCCTGGAGTCGATGTTCCTGGAGCTGACAGGGGAGAATGAGGGGTGACCGTATGAAAAGGATCCTGCTTCTTACGAGAATCCTTATAAAGGGCAGCGGTGCCCTCAATCTGGGCGGCGACACGCAGCAGAAGAAGCGGCGTTTCGGGAAGGCCGGGATGACGCTCCTTCTAGGGTTTGTCGGCGTATACATGGGCGCGCTCGGTGTGATCTTCGCGTCGGGAGGGTACGATCTCCTGAGCCCGGTCGGGCTCGAAAGCCTGGTGATCACACTGGCCGTGAGCGCGGCTTCCTTCCTCGTCTTTTTCTTCGGCCTGTTCTACGTGATGAGCGTTTTCTATTTTTCGAACGACGTGACACGGATCCTTCCGCTTCCGTTCCGGCCGGGCGAGATCATAACGGCAAAATTCCTGACCACGCTTTTCTACGAGTACCTGATCGTCCTGATGCTTCTCCTGCCGGCCATGGCTACATACGGGATCCGCAGCGGCGCCCCCTTCCTCTTCTATCTTTACGCGCTGGTCATCCTCCTGCTGCTGCCGGTCATCCCGCTCGTCCTGTCCAGCCTTGTCATCATGGCGATCATGCGTTTTGCGCCCGCCGCGAGGAACAAGGACCGGTTCACGATGGTCAGCGGCCTTCTGGCACTGTTTGTCGGGCTTGGCCTCAATTTCGGGCTGCAGGCCGTCATGTCCCGGACCAGCGAAGCGGATCTGCCGGCGCTGCTGTCGAAAAGCGCGGAAGCGATCGCCTCGGTGACCTCGCGCATTTTCCCCGGCACCTGGTTTGCCAATTACGCGCTGGCCAAGCCGGAAGGGATCGATTCCTTCCTCATGCTCCTGCTGTTTGCCGGGCTGTCCGCCTTGTTTTTCGTCCTGCTCTATTTTGCCGCGAGCCTGCTGTATTTCAAAGGAGTCATCGGGATCTCGGACTCGCCCTCCCGGGGCAGAAAGCTTTCCGACTCGGAAATCGCGGAGACATCTTCCGCCGGCGGCGCGACGGGCGCCTATGTGCTGAAGGAACTCCGGATCCTTTTCCGGACACCGATCTTTTTCATGAACAATGTTCTTCTCAATTTTATGATGCCGTTCATCATGCTGTTCCCATTCCTGATGAACAGCTCCGGAGACGGAGCGTTCACGGTCGGGATGATCCGGGGATTCATGGCGTCTCTCGGCGATCCGGCATATCTCAAGTACGCGTCCTATGTCCTGCTCGGGCTTTATGGATTCATCACCTTTACCTGCGGGACCAACGGGATCACCGAGACCGCGATTTCGCGGGAGGGAAGCTGCGCCTATTGGATGAAGATCATCCCGATGAGCTACCGCAGACAGATTTTCGCCAAGATCCTTACAGGGATCCTCCTGAGCGCGGGCGGCGCCATCGTCCTGCTGGCCGTTTTTACCGTCCTTGCCGCCCCACCGCTCTGGCTTGTCCTCCTCGGCCTTGCCGTCATCCCCGGCGCCGTGGCTCTGCCGAATATCACCGGCATGGCTTTCGACCTTTATACGCCGAAGATCAAGTGGGACAACGAGCAGAAGGCCGTCAAGCAGAACATGAACGTGCTCCTCGGGATGCTGGCTTCCGGGATCTTCGGGGCGGCGGTCGTCGTCCCGCCGATCGTTTTCGCGTTTTCTCTCGCAGCCACCGCGGCGTATGTCATCGCCCTGCCGGCTGTCCTGTCCGTGATATCGGCGTACGGGATCCGCTCGATCGCCGGCCGGCGCATGCTCCGTCTGGCGCCCTGAAGCAGCAGTTGCGAAGGGATTCCACGAAGGCGGCGGGATTGCATGGCGGCGCCCTTGTGCTACAATGGAATCAACAGCCGGGACACGAGGTTTAGGGAAAGAAGGTCGGTCGCATGGAACGCGCAGGCGGAGTCCTGATGCACATCACATCATTGCCGGGGCCGTACGGCATCGGCAAGTTCGGCACGGAAGCGGTGCGATTCGCAAGGCTCCTGGGCAGAGCCGGATTCACGTACTGGCAGGTCCTTCCGTTCACCCCGGTCGACGAGAGCCATTCTCCTTACATGGCCTATTCCGCGTTCGCCGGGTACATCGGGCTCATCGGACCGGAGGGCCTGGCGGACGAAGGACTTCTCGACCCGCGCGAATGCGCGTGCTTTGCGTATCCGGGCTGCGCGTCCCGGACGGATTACGGCTTCGCATATGATAAAGCGCTCGAAATGCTCCGCCTTGCCTATACGAGGACCGGGCCCGGGCACCGCACCCGCGTCGAAGCCTTTGCCCGGGAGCATGCCGGCTGGCTGGAGGATTACGCGCTGTTCATGACGATCCGCGAGCGGTTCGGCGGTCAGCCGTTCTGGCTGTGGCCCGATCCGGCGCTGAAGCGGCACGAGAGGACCGCTCTTGAGAAGGTGCGCGCGGAGGAGCCCGGGGAGGTCGATTTCTGGAAATTTGCGCAGTATGTGTTCCATACGCAGTGGTCCGGGCTGAAGGAAGCGGTGAACCGCCTCGGGATCCGGGTGGTCGGCGACATGCCGATCTATGTGTCAATGGACAGCAGCGATGTCTGGGGTGCGCCGTACCTGTTCAAGCTGAACGGGGACCTGTCGCCGAAGGTCGTCGCAGGTGTGCCGCCGGATTATTTTTCAGCCGACGGGCAGCTGTGGGGCAATCCGATCTATGATTGGGACAGGATGGAGGAGACGGGTTTCGCATGGTGGATCTCCAGGATCCGGGAAGCGCTCGGCCGGTTCGACCTCATCCGCATCGACCATTTCAGGGGATTCGAATCCTACTGGGAGGTCGACGCCGGATCGCCGACAGCGGTGTCCGGCCGATGGCGCAAGGGCCCTGCAATGCGACTTTTCAACAAGGTCCGCGAAGCATTCGGAGATGCAGCCATCATCGCAGAAGATCTTGGGGACATCAGCGACGGGGTCCGTCAGTTTCTGCGGGATTCCGGCTTCCCCGGGATGAAGGTGCTTCAGTTCGGCTTTGATCCCGCGGCGGACAGCGAACATCTGCCTCACAACTACACGAGAAATTGTGTCGCGTACACCGGCACCCATGACAACAGCACCCTGCTCGGCTGGCTTTGCGAGGCCGGCGACGAACAGCGCGCATTTGCTCTGCGCTATTGCGGCATCGGCGATGACGGCGCGATCCAGGCAGGAGGAACGGACGAGGCATTCCCGTTTGCGGCCGCCCGGACGCTCTGGCAGTCGCCTGCGGCTCTGACGATCCTTCCGGTCCAGGATCTTTGCGGACTCGGCGCAGACACGAGGATGAACATTCCCGGGACCCCGTCCGGCAACTGGAGTTTCCGGATCGGAGAAGATACCCTGGACGCGATTGCCGCCGAGCGGTGGAGGATGCTGAATGTCACCTACCGCCGATTCCGGCCGGATATGCCGGGCTCCGGCGGCGGGGAGGCTGCGCGCCCGGCGGAGGATGCGGGCAGCAGCGACGGCAGCGGAAGGCAGGCAGGATGATCCCGAATTTTCAATCGATCGAAAACCGGTACGATGAGCTCTCCCAGGAGATGAGCGACCCGGCGGTCATCGCGTCCGAACGGTACCTCGGCATCGTCCGGGAGCATTCCGAACTGGAGCCGGTAGTCCTGGCCTGCCGGGAATACCGCCGGACGGAGGAAGAGCTCGAAGAGCACCGCAAGCTTTTCACCGCATCCGACGACCGGGAGTTCCGCGAACTGGTGCGCGAGGAGATCGCCGCCGGCGAAAAACGGATGGAAGAGCTGGAGCGGTCGCTCAAGGAGATGATCGCGCCGAAGGACCCCAACGACAGCCGGAGCGTGATCATGGAGATCCGCGCCGGGGCGGGCGGCGACGAGGCGGCTTTGTTTGCCGCGGTCCTTTACCGCATGTACACCTATTATGCCGCGTCGAGGGGCTGGACCACGGAATTGATCGACGCGAACGGGACCGAGCTCGGCGGATACCGCGAGATCGTCTTTGAGATCGAGGGGCGCGGCGCGTTCAGCCGCCTGAAGTACGAGAGCGGCGTCCACCGCGTGCAGCGCGTCCCGGCGACCGAATCCGGCGGCCGCATCCACACGTCGACCGTGACGGTCGCAGTCCTGCCGGAAGCGGATGACGTGGAAGTCCGCATCAATCCCGGCGATCTCGAGATCGATACCTATCGGGCGTCCGGTGCCGGCGGTCAGCACGTCAACAAGACCGATTCCGCCATCCGCATCACGCACCGGCCGACCGGGATCGTGGTCACCTGCCAGGATCAGCGTTCACAGTACAAGAACAAGGACAAGGCCATGGCCGTGCTGCGTTCCAGGCTGTACGAGCTTGAGCGGGGCCGGCAGGCGGGCGCCATCGCGGATGAGCGCAAGAGCCAGGTGGGGACGGGCGACAGGAGCGAGCGGATCCGGACGTACAATTATCACCAGGGCCGGGTGAGCGACCACCGGATCGGCCTGACATTATACAAGATCAACGAGATCCTCCAGGGTGGCCTGGATGAGATCATCGACGCGCTGACAGCCGCGGACCGCGCGGACAATCTCGGAAAGGCACCGGAGGAAGCGGACAGCTGATCTTCCTCCAGGATAGACCCATGCAGACAGTGATCATCGACCGGATCCCGCAGAATGAGCAGGGCGAATATTTCGTCCCGCCCGGACACGCGATCCTCGAAGCGGCCCGGGCGATCCGGCGCGGCGAGCTGGTCGCGTTCCCGACCGAAACGGTATACGGGCTCGGGGCCAACGCCCTGGACCCCACCGCTGTGCGACGGATCTTCGAAGCCAAAGGCAGGCCTTCGGACAACCCGCTCATCGTCCATGTCCACTCGATCGGCAACATCGCCCCTCTTGTCTCGGAGATCCCGCCTTACGCGAACGTCCTGATCCGGCGTTTCATGCCGGGCCCGATCACACTGGTCTTCCGGAAATCCGCCCTCATCCCGGACGCCGTGACGGCCGGCCTGGGCACTGTCGGCATCCGGGTCCCCTCGCATCCGATTGCACAGCTTTTCCTCCGCCTCGCGGAAGTTCCCGTGGCCGCGCCGTCCGCCAACCGGTCGGGCAGTCCCAGCCCGACCGAGCCTGCTCATGTGATAGCGGACCTGAACGGCAGGATCCCGTACATCATCGCGGGCGGAAGCAGCGATTACGGGCTCGAATCCACCGTCGTGGACGTGACGGGCGACCGGCCCGCCATTCTGCGGCCCGGGGCGGTGACGGCCGAGGAGATCGCCGCGTGCTGCGGCAGCGTGACGGGGATCGGATCGGATTTCGAGAAAAACACGGGGTTCTCCAATGCCGTCCAGGGCAGCCATGCCGGCGTTCCGAAGGCGCCGGGGATGAAATACCGTCATTACGCGCCGAACGCAGAAATCGTCCTGCCGCTGGAACCGGAAGGGGAGGCGCAGACCGGAGACATGCTGCGGCTGCTGCGGAAAGCACGCGAGACGGGCCGCAACGTCGGCATTTATGCCGGCGATAAGACCCTGAAAGCCCTGCGGGCATCGGGCATCCCCTTCGAAGGCCTCGGCTTCAGCCCGTCTGACAGCGTCATCGCCGCTTCCGCCGGTCTTTTCGGCGCGCTCCGCCGGCTGGATGATGCCGGAGCGGACCGGATCATCGTTCAGACGTTTCCCGCCCGGGGATTCGGGACCGCATACATGAACCGGCTCCTCAAGGCGGCGGGAACGGACGGGGGAAGCGCGCCTCCGCCGATCCAGAGGGTGCTTTTCGTGTGCGCGGGCAACACCTGCAGAAGCCCGATGGCGGAGTATTATTACAACGACAGGATGGGCAGCGACCGGTTTGACAAATGCCGGGCCGATTCTGCGGGGATCTCGACGCACAGCGGCCTGGAAGCGACCCGGGAAGCGATCCGGGCCATGGACGAGCTGTTCGGCATCGACCTGAAGACGCACCGGTCATCGCGGATCGACGGGCAGCGGATCGGGCAGGCCGATCTCATCCTGACCATGGAGCGCGGGCAGAAGGACCGGATCCTGGAATCCTGGCCGGAGCATGGCGCAAAGGTCTATACGCTGCCCGAATACGCATCGGGATCGCCGGAAGAGATCAGGGATCCTTTCGGAAAGGGGATCGGCGAATATAAGGAGGCCGCGCGGCAGATCGCCGGCTGCATCGACGGGATGATCGACAAGATCCGCAAAAACAATCTGGGGTACCGCTGAGTGCGCTTTAGAAGAGAGTTTCGGGATGCTCCAGATAGCGGATGAAAAGGTCGAATGATCTCGCGAAGTAGAACCCGTCGCAGATCCGCTCATCCGCGGTGAAATTCATGTTCATGAACTTCCGGACCGTAATGCTGCCGTCCCTTGAAACGACCGTGTCCCTGTATGTCTTCCCGAAGGCCAGGAAAATGGACGTGGTCCCGAGCTCGTACAGGTGATGGTACGGCGCGTCGACGCCGATGCTGCCGAGATTGGAGATGAAGACGGTGCTGTAGAACGGCAGCTCGTCGCGGATGAATGCCGGCAGCCGCCCGTGGAAATCCAGGAAGCGCACGATCGCGAACACCAGCCGCATGATCGGCCTCGGGAGCTTGCCGAAGAGATCCATCAGGCTGTCCAGGCCGGTCGCCTGCTTGCCGCGGATCTCATCCTGCTTTGCCGCCATCATGGCGGCGACCTCCCGCGCCTTCATCGTCGGATCGACCGGAAGGGTCAGGAGGAGCTCCTCTCCCTCGTCACTCATGCTTTTCTTGACCACATAGGAGACGTCGAAGATCTCGCGCTGATAAAGCCGTCTGCCGAGCACGAAGCGGTTGACCAGCGGTCTCTGCTCGACCGTGCGGGCTCCGGCGGTGACGATCAGGCTGAACAGCGAAAGCTTCAGCCCTTCTTTTTTCTTCTCATTGATGAAATCGATCGCGTCGGTCACATCGAGCTTGCGTGTGAAATAAACGACGGATTCCGCCCTGGACCGGGACAGATAGGGGAAAAACGACGCGATGCCCGGCTGCTGGCGCACGCGATAGGCATGATTGATCTTTCTTCCTTTGCGCATGAATTTTCCTCCGTCATCAAACTATTTATTGCCCTATTTTACCCCCGCGAAGCGCCGGATGCAATTGAAATTCAGCATACGGCCTTCAAAATGCGAAAAAACGCACCGATACAGGTGTGATCCGTACGAAAAACATCCCGAATGCCCACGCGCCGGCATATGGTATAATATTTTCACGTACGGTTTCGGGCCACGACTGCGGCAATGGCGGGCAGCGTCACGGGGAGGGGAATATGGCAGAGGTTCAGACGGCGGAAGCGAAGACGGCGGAAACAAAGACGGCGGAAACAAAGACGGCGGAAGCGACTGCAGCAGATGGGAGATGGGATCTTTCCGCGATCTATCCGGGATTCGGAAGCGAGGAATTCAGGCGGGACCTTGCGTCTGCCGAAAAGGACATCGAGGCGGCGAAGGCATTCGAGCCTGCAGGCGATTTCGACGGGACGGCCCGCGCGTTCCTTGACATGGCCAACAGCCTTCTGCGCCGGCTGTTCCCGCTCGCGGCATACGCGAACCTGACGTTTGCCGCCGACACCTCCGACGAGGAGGCGTATAAATATGTCAGCCGTTTCGAGGAAATGGCTGCGTCGCTGACGGAGCCTTTCGTCCGTTTCGAAAAATGGCTGGGGACCTTCAGCCCCGGCACCATCCTTGCCGGCAACGACCCGGCGGTCGCCCGGCACCGGTATTATCTGACCGTGATGCAAAGAGACGCGGCGCACCTGATGAGCGACGCCGAGGAGATCCTGCTGGCCAGGCTGCAGGCGGTCGGCTCCGGCGCCTGGGAGGCGCTCCAGTCGAGGCTGACCTCCGGACTGGCGGTCGACTTCGAGATCGGCGGCAAGAAGGAATCCTGCAGCCTCTCGATGATCCGCAATTTCGCCAACTCGCCGGACGCGGACCTGCGGAAGCGCGCGTACGAGGCCGAGCTCGGCGCTTACGCGCGGATCGACGAATCCGTAGCCGCCGCGGTCAATTCGATCAAGGGCGAGGTCAACATCATCTCGAAGCTGAGGGGATTCGAGTCCCCGCTGGCGGAATCCCTGTTCCGGTCGCGCCTGGACGAGAGGGCGGTCGAGGCCATGATGGAGGCGATCCGGGAAAAGCTCCCCGCCTTCAGGAGCTATCTGCGGCGAAAAGCCAGGCTCCTCGGTCATGCCGGAGGGCTCCCGTTCTACGACCTTTTTGCCCCCGTATCCGCATCCTCGCCATCCTATACCTATGAGGAAGCCAAAGCATTCATCATCCGGCATTTCGGCCGTTTCTCCGGCGGCCTCGCGGATTTCGCGGCAACGTTTTTCGAAAGCGGCTGGGTCGATGTCTATCCGCGGAAAGGCAAGATGGGCGGCGCGTTCTGCGCGCATATCGAAGGCATGGGCCAGAGCCGGATCCTGACCAATTTCGACGGAACTTTTTCCGCGGTGTCGACGCTCGCGCACGAGCTCGGACACGGTTATCACAACAGCATGGTGTACGATGAGACCATGCTGAACATGGATTATCCGATGCCGGTCGCGGAAACGGCTTCCATCTTCTGCGAGACGATTGTCAGCGAAGCTGCGATCGCAGGCAGAGAAGGGGACGAGGCGATTTTCATCCTCGAGAAATCCATCGAGAATTCGACACAGATCATCGTCGACATCCTGTCGCGCTACCTGTTCGAGAAAAGCGTGTTCGATCGGCGCAAAGACGGTCCGCTGTCGGTCCGGGAGCTATGCGGCCTGATGGAAGACGCACAGAGGGAAGCATACGGGGACGGGCTTGATCCGGCATTTCTGCACCAGTACATGTGGCTGTGCAAGTCGCATTATTATTCGGCGTCATTCAGCTTTTACAATTACCCGTACGCGTTCGGCCTTCTTTTCGGCAAAGGCCTGTACGCCATCTACAAGGCCGGGGAGCCGGATTTCGAAGCGAAATACCGCAGTCTCCTGGCGGGGACCGTGCGGATGGACGCCGCGGACACGGCGGCGTCGATGGGAATCGACATCTGCGACAAAACATTCTGGGCCGGATCGCTCGGCCTGATCGAAGAAGAGATCGGGCAGTTCCTGCGACTCACGGAAGGGACGAAGCCTTAGAAATCCAGCCAGGCATCCGGCTGCGAGTCGGAGGACATCCTCCAGTCGCCGCGCGGCGACAGGGCGACGGTGCCGACCTTGGGGCCGTCCGGGATGCAGGAGCGCTTGAACTGCTGGGAGAAAAATCTCTTGTAGAACACCCGGAGCCAGCGGACGATCTCGCCGCGCGGATAGCGGCCTTTGAACGCTTTCTCCGCGAGGAAAGCCAGCTTCTCCGGCCCGGCGCCCTGCCTCATCATATGGTAGAGGAAAAAGTCGTGCAGCTCGTAAGGGCCCACGAGGTCCTCCGTCTTCTGTGAAATCAGGCCTTCCGCATCCGGCGGGAGCAGCTCGGGGCTGATCGGCGTGTCGAGGATATCCTTCAGGACCGCGGCGGTCTCCCGGCTTTCCTTTTCGTCCATGACCCACTCGACCAGATACCGGACCAGAGTCTTCGGGACGGACGCGTTGACGGCATACATGCTCATGTGGTCGCCGTTGTAGGTGCACCAGCCGAGCGCCAGCTCGCTCAGGTCGCCGGTGCCGACCACCAGGCCGCCGTGCTTGTTGGCCAGGTCCATCAGGATCTGCGTCCGCTCGCGGGCCTGCACGTTCTCGTATGTGACATCCAGGACCGCGGGGTCATGCCCGATATCCCGGAAATGCTGCAGGCAGCTCTCCCGGATGTCGATCTCGAGGATCGATACGCCGAGGGAACGCATGAGGGCCACGGCATTGCCGTGAGTCCTGCCGGTGGTCCCGAAGCCGGGCATCGTCACGCCGGTGATCCCCGTGACGGGAAGCCCCAGAAGGACGAACGTCCGGTGCGAGACGAGCAGGGCAAGCGTCGAGTCGAGGCCGCCCGAGATCCCCACATAGACCCTTCGGATCCCCGTGTGTTCCAGCCTCTTGGCAAGGCCTGCGACCTGAATGTTGAAGATGTCTTCGCAATGGGCCGCGCGTTCGGCCTTCACCCCCGGCACAAACGGATGGGGACGGACCGGGCGCAGCAATGACGCCCTGACATCGGGGCGCCGGATTTCGGCATTGCAGAGGACGGTCTCGCAGGAAAAATCCCGCCGGATCCGGATGCTGTCCTTGAATGAGGAATGCCCCCGGCGCTCGTACTCGAGACGCCGGATGTCGATATCAGCCATGACATAGGCGTTTTCGCGCTGAAAACGTCTGCCGCGCGCGAGCAGGGTGCCGTTCTCGGCGATCAGCGCGTCGCCGGAGAACACAGTGTCGGTCGTGGATTCATGCACCCCCGAAGACGCATAGACATACGCGCAGATCCCGCGCGCGCTCTGCTGGACGACAAGATCCCGGCGGTAAGAGGACTTGCTCACGAGCTCATTGCTCGCGGACAGGTTGATGATCACGTTGGCGCCTTCGAGCGCCATGCCGCCGCTGGGCGGCTCGACCGCCCACAGATCCTCGCAGATCTCCGTCCCGACGACCGCGCCGGTGTCCCCGAGCCTGACCAGGATCCGGCCGAACGGCACGGAATGCCCGAGAAAATCGACCATCTCCGCATCGTCATCTTCGTAGCCGGTGAACCAGCGCTTTTCGTAAAACTCGCCCGAGTTGGGAACATAGGTCTTCGGGATGATCCCGAGCACCTCGCCCCGGCAGGCGATGACCGCACAGTCGAAGATCCGCGGGCCGACGGCCAGTGGGAGTCCTGCCGCGAACGCGGCGGGAAGATCCGACGTGGCGTCGAGGAGGCGTCCGAAGGCCCCGGCCGCGCTGTCCAGGAGGGTCGCCTGGAAAAACAGGTCCTGGCATGTATAGCCGGTGACAGACAGCTCGGGAAAAACCACGAGGCCGGCTCCCTCCGCGGACGCCTGCAGGAGGATCTCCCGCATCCGCTCCGTATTGTATGCCGGATCGGCGACGCGCAGGCGCGGGACCGCCGCGGCGATCCTGAAATAACCGAAATCGTCCCCTGAATCCTGATGTCCGCGATTTTCTCTTTTCATATCCGCACCATCCATCCCCAGTGTACTACAAAAGAAGGCGTAAATCCATCCTTGCCCGGAGCGCCGCCAGGCACCGCCAGGCACCGCCAGGCACCGTCAGGCATAGCCCGCGACCCCGCGCAGGGACACCTCTCCCGACAGGACAGCCGTGACGCCGCCATCGGGCAGCCGGACGAGCAGACGGCCGTCGGGCGTAATGTCCGCCGCCACGGCGCGGAGGATCCCGCCGTGCGTGTGGATGTCCACCTCACGCCCGATGTTCAGGCACCGCCGCCGGTACTCCGCGAGGTAGGAAAACTCCGCCCCGCCGCCCTGCAAGGCCGTCTCGCCGAACTGCGCGAGCCATTCCAGATAATAATGCTCGAAATGGCGCAGGAGCGAACAGATGAGGCTGCGCCGTGAGACCGGGACGCCCGTCAGGAGCAGGACCGATGCCGCGCGGTCCGCGAGATCGTCGGGAAAGGATGTGCTGTTGCAGTTGATGCCGATCCCGAGCACGATGTGCTGGACCGATTCGCCGGCCGTAGAGGTCTCGATCAGGATCCCGCCGACTTTCTTCGAATCCGCGATGATATCGTTCGGCCACTTGAGACCGCAAGCCAGCCCGCAGGTCTCCTCCAGCGCGTCACACGCCGCCAGCCCGGCCAGAAGCGAAACCGGCATGATCTGGGAGGGGGGGACATCGGGCCGCAGAAGGATCGAGAGGATGACCGACTTCCCGGAATCCCCGTGCCAGCCGCGTCCCATCCGGCCGCGTCCGTCCGTCTGGTGATCCGTAATGTAGACCGTGCCCTCTGCGTCGGAACGCATCCCGCCTTCGCGTGCCTTGTCATTCGTCGAGGTGCATTGGGGAAAATAGCGGATGTTGCGGCCGATCAGGTCTGTGCCGCAGGGATTCGGCGCGCCGACGGCCGGGGCGATCTCATCGTCCCCGAGCAGCCGGTAGCCTTTGTTCGTCGCCGATTCGATCCGGCAGCCCCGGTCCCGCAGCCTGTTGACGGCTTTCCATACCGCCGTCCGCGAGATCCCGAGCTTTTCGCTGATCTGCTCCCCCGAGACGAACCCGGTCGCGGAGCCCAGGATCTCCAGCAGCCGATCCTCCGTCATTTCCTCTCCCGTCTCCGGCGCAATGCCGCGCCCTGTCATGATGTCTGATTATATCACAAAAGCCGGCGCCTGCCGCGCGCCGCGCCGCCGGGAGGGGATGGCCACAAGACTGCGGCTCAGGGCCGGAACGTCAGGCCGCCGATTTTTTCGGAATATTCCCGCAGGAGCCGTACATAGAGCCGGTACGTGTCGAGGGAGACGTCCGGCGGCGTCTGGTGATCGACCGCCGCGATGAACCCGCCCATCCGCATCGCCGGCAGGAGCCGTTCAAATTCGGCGCGCATCGCTTCTTCGCCGTGCTTCATCACCATCTTGTCATACGCACCGATAAAGAGGAAATCGGGGAAATGCTTCTTCAGCTCGATGACATCGACTCCGGCCTGCCGTTCCAGCGGCAGCAGTCCGTCGCATCCGGCCTCGATGAGCCAGGGGATCATCTCCGTGACATCGCCGTCCGAATCGATGATGACCCGGATGCCCTTTTCGCGGAACTTCGGGATCAGCTGTTTGTAAAAGGGAAGGACAAAGGTATCGAACAATTCCTTGGAGAGCATCGGGCCGTGGTTGTAGGACATATCTTCGGCGAAGGTCATGAAGTCGGGCGTCTGCAGCGCGCAGATCGCGTCCAGCTGCCGGATGATGTAATCCGTCAGGTCCTGGTTGATGCGGCACATCAGCTCCGGCTCGTCGTAGAACGCGTAGAAATGGTTTTCGATGCCGAACAGGGTCCGGGGAAACCAGAAAAAGCCCTCGAACGTGATCCAGGAGACCATTTCGCCGCTGTCATGCCGGGCTTTGTAATAATCCAGGTACGGCGCGATCCTCGCGGGCAGGTCCTCCGGATACAGGAAGGGACGGATCCTGTCGTAGTCTTCCGCCGTCGCGATGATCCCCGCTCCGTGGGAGGCCGGCTGCGGGCACTGCTCCGTGCGGAGCGGCATCATGGTCTGGGATATCAGATCCATGCCGAGAGACTGCGTGATCTCGGCGTACCATTTGCCGGAAGTGTCCAGCCCCTCGCGGATCCAGCGCTGCTCGGTCAGGTTCCACAGAGGAGCCCATTCGATCATGGGCATGCGGTCCACCGGCTCGAAATCCAGGATCCTCCTGAAACGTTCGCGATTGCTCAACCGGTCTTCGGCCATATCACGATCCTCCCTCATTATCCATTTATACCGGGCCCTTCGCCCATACTGCCATAGTATGCTAAAATGAGGGGATCGGGGGGTGGTGAAACCATCCATTTGGTGGGCCGGACGATCATCGCGGACGACCCGGGAGGCACAGGGCCGATGGAAGAACTCATCTACAGGATCCCGGATATCAAGAAAAATTTCCGGCCGAACATCTACGTCAACCGGGTCACTTTTTCCGTGCCGACCGACCACCACTCCCACGACTATGTCGAGATCGCGTTCGTCGAAAGCGGCAGCGGATCCCACAGGATCGGCGACCGCGTTTCGGAGTGCGGGGAGGGAGACCTTTACCTCATCAATCACCGTGTCTGGCACCAGTTCATCCCTGCCGCCGGCCAGCCGCTGACGGTCTGCAATTGCGTGTTCCTTCCGGATTTTTTCGATTACAGCCTTGCGGGCAGCGAAAGCGCCGAAACCCTGTCGAACATTTTCCTGTTCCGTTCGTTTTTATTGAAAAAATCCTTTCCCTACATTGCGATCCATGCAGACGGAGACACCCTGGCGCGGCTTCGGATGCTGTTTGCCGGCATCTGCGCGGAATACGCCGCCGAAGACACCGGATACCGCGAGATGATCCGCGCCCATATGATCGAACTGATCATCATCATTCTCCGGGAAGCGGGGAAGCGAGGAGACATTTTCCCGGCCGGGGGGGCGGACCGCGCGTCATCCTCCGTGAGCGCCGCGGTCATCGACCATGTGGAGCGGCACTACGCCGGGGACATCAGGATCCGGGACCTGTCGGACCTGGTTTTCCTGAGCCCCGCTCAGCTCGGGCGGGTTTTCCGGCGGACGACCGGCCTCACGATCGGCGATTTCATCCGGAAGACGCGCATGGAGGCGGCCTGCCGGATGCTGAGCGAAACGGAAAAAAGCGTCGCCGAGATCGCCCGGCTGTCCGGATATGCCGACAGCAAGCATTTCTCCGGACTGTTCGCCCGGATGACCGGCATGTCGCCGACCGCGTTCCGCAGGAGCCGGCGCGGGACCTGACGGATCATCTGTTGACAACGGGCGCATCTTGTATATAAAATGACGTGGTATGGTCAACGAGACTTCCTGCAAGGAGTTCATGATTCGATGTACACGGACCGGACCCCGACCGCTTTCCCGATCCTGACGGACGGGCTCCTGTATGCCCTGATCCCGCTCGCGGCCGGCGCGCTGGCAGCCGTATGGTCGGTTCCGGCCGCCTGTCTTTTCCTGCCGCCCCTGGCGTTTTTGCTGTTTTTTTTCCGCAACCCGGCGCGCAGGGACGAGGCCCCGCCCGGAGCGATCGTTTCACCGGCTGACGGCATGGTCATGTCGGTCGAAGAAACGCAGGAGGAGCTTCTCGGCGGGCGGGCGGTGTGTGTCACGATTTTTCTTTCGCTTTTCAACGTGCACGTCAACCGCTGCCCGATCGGCGGGACAGTCGTGTACCAGCACTACCGGGAGGGAGCGATGCTGCCGGCCTTCAAGAGCCACGCGTCCGCGCTCAATGAGCGCAACACGGTCGCCATCGAGGACGCAGACGGCTTCAGGGCTGTTGTCCGCCAGATCACGGGGTTCATCGCCCGGAGGATCGTCTGGTTTGTCCGCCCGGGTGATACGGTCCGGCGTTCCGGATCCTTCGGGTACATCCGGTTCGGTTCGTGCACGCAACTCCTCGTCCCGTACGGGACGGAGATCCTTGCCGTGCCGGGGCAGAAAGTCCGGGCGGCCGTCACGGTCCTGGGGTACCGCAGGTGAAAGTATCGCGCATCGTCTGGCCCAACCTCATCACGCTGTCCAACCTTTCGCTCGGGCTGGTCTCCCTGCTGATCGTCTCGGAACCCGGCGCGACGCCCGACATGCTTTTCATCGCATCCTTCCTGGTGACCTTCGCGGCGGTCACCGACAGGCTTGACGGCAAGGTCGCGCGCAGGCTCAACGCGGTTTCCCTGCTGGGCAAAGAGCTCGATTCGCTGGCGGATCTCGTATCGTTCGGCGTCGCTCCGATCGTGGCGGCGTGGAGGCTCGGGCTCGACACGCTCGGACTCGCGGGCGCTCTTGTGTGCATCCTTTATCCGCTGGCCGGAGCTTTCCGGCTCGCCCGGTTCAATTCGACCGCATTCGACAATGTCTTCACGGGCATGCCGATCACCATCGCGGGAGCCCTGATGTCGCTCGTCAACCTTTTCAACTGTTTTCTCCTGTCCCGGGAGAGGCTCACGCCGCTGCACAGCGTCTGGACCGCCCTGATCGCGCTGCTGATGTCCTACCTCATGATCAGCCGATTGCAGATCCGGAAGCGATGAAAGCCGTCGCCCGGAAGGGGTCCCGCAGATGGTGTTTTGTAGAAAAAACGAGGAAAACGGAGAAAAATGGAGATCCAGCTTTCTATTTGAAATGATCTATTGACATCCCGGAGGATCCGTATTATGATGGTCAGGCGCGTGCAGACGCGCCGGTTTTTTTCATTGGATACACTGGAATATTGGAGGAACGCTGAATATGAGCACTTATGTGACAAAACCCGCCGAGGTCGTCCGGAAATGGTATGTGGTCGACGCGGACGGCAAGGTTCTGGGCAGGCTGGCGAGCGAGGTCGCATCGATATTGAGGGGAAAGAACAAGCCCGAGTTTTCACCGTACATGGATGCCGGCGACTATGTGATCGTGGTCAACGCGTCGAAGATCGTACTGACGGGCAGCAAGCTGGACCAGAAGATGTACCGTTACAATACGGGATATCCCGGAGGCCTCAAGGAGACTTCCTACCGGGACATGGTGGCGAAGAAGCCGGAGAAAGTGATCGAGCTGGCGGTCAAGGGCATGCTTCCCAAGAACGCGCTCGGCCGCGCCATGTACCGCAAGCTTTTCGTATATGCAGGACCGAACCATGAGCAGACGGCTCAACAGCCTATCGCTCTTGAGTTGAATGTGTAAGCAGGGGAGGAAAATCATCCATGGTCACCAAGTCTAAATCAAGCAAAACCGTTTTCTTCTACGGGACAGGACGCCGCAAGAGCGCCGTCGCCTGCGTGCGCATCGTGCCGGGCAAGGGCGCCATCACGATCAACAGCAAGGGCATCGACGACTATTTCGGCATCGAGACACTCAAGATCATCGTCCGGCAGCCGCTGGTCCTCACCGGGACCGCCGACAGCTTCGACATCATCTGCAAGGCCATCGGCGGCGGACTTTCCGGCCAGGCCGGCGCGATCCGCCACGGGCTCGCGAGGGCTCTTGTCAAGGCCGACACCGAGAATTTCAAGATCCCCCTCAAGAGGGCGGGATACCTTACCCGGGATTCGCGTATGAAAGAGCGCAAGAAGTACGGTCTCAAGAAAGCGCGCAAGGCTTCCCAGTTTTCCAAGAGGTGATTTCCTTCCGGGACGGCGCGGCGCATGGCTGCGCATATACCGGGGATTTTTCCGGCCGCGGGGCGCGCGGCATGTTTCCGGTCCATGACTCCGGGATCTCCCATCAGGGGATCCCGGAGTTTTTTTCAGATCCGCCGGCCGATCCGCGGCATAAGGACGGAAGCTTTCCGGTACGCCGGAATTTTTGTATGAATTTGTAGTCGCTTTTTGGCCCATATCCTATTGCGGCAGCCCCTCTGATTCTGCAAAATAGGGGCATGATCAGTTCGGAGGTGAGTCTATTTGGACAATTGCGGCAAGAATCGCTTTCCTTCCCAGGACATCTCGTTTCATCTGGCATCGTCCGACAAGGACCTCATGGAGAAGGTTTCGTCGATCATGAAGCGGAATGGCCACCTGTCTTTTTCCGACTCGATGGGACACGAACACTACATCGTCGACGGGCGGTGCGGGATCCCCGGCCTTTCCAGGAATATCGACCACGTCGCGCGGAAGCTTTCCGACCGGAACCGGACGAAGTACGGCAGGATCTTCGAGCACCGGTTCGCCGCGATCGACAAGGCCCTGGAGATCAGCGGGATCCCGAGCCACCTGAAGGGATACCGGTACATCAAGTTCATCCTGGGCAGGCTTCTGGAGGACGACACCCTGATCAGCCCGATTTCGAAGACCATTTACCCCGAGCTGTCGCGGATGTACAACTGCAAGGGATTCCAGATCGACCGCGACATCCGCTACGCGATCGGCCGGTCGGCCTACTCGGACCGCAAGCCGAGCCCGAAGTCCTTCCTCTGCATCCTTCTCGACATTGCGGAGAAGATCACCATCGCCCTGTCTTCGGACATCCCCGGGGAGAGCGGCGAATGATTTTCACCCTTTTCGGCAAGCCCCCTCAACATTCCCGGACGTATCTGGTATACTATGGATGTTTCTTCCGAACGAAGCCCGGCATACAGGAGACGGTTCATGATCCGAGAGATCCGATGCGAAGAGATCACCGCGCTGGTGAAGCGCCTGTGCATCGACGCCAACTGCAGGATCGGCGACGACATCCGCGGCGCCATCGAGCAGGCGCGCCGGGATGAGGTTTCACCCGAAGGGCAGGCCGTGCTCGAGGACATCGCGGAGAACATCCGGATCGCGGCCGGGGACATGTCTCCCGTCTGCCAGGATACCGGTATGACCGTGATCTTCCTGCAGATCGGCCAGGACGTCCACATCACGGGCGGCAGCCTGTGGGACGCCGTCTGCCGGGGCGTTTCGGATGGCTATACGCAGGGTTATCTCCGGGCTTCCGTTGTCGGCGATCCTCTGGTCCGGACCAATACAGGGGACAATACACCTCCCGTCCTGTACACGGAGATCGTTCCGGGAGACGGCTTCGAGGCCGTTGTCGCGCCGAAGGGCTTCGGCAGTGAAAATATGAGCGCGCTCAAGATGCTCAAGCCCGCGGACGGCATCGAGGGGGTCCGCTCGTTCGTCCTGGACACAGTCCTCCGGGCGGGTGCCAACCCCTGCCCCCCGGTCATCCTGGGGATCGGCATCGGTGGGACGATGGAGAAGGTCGCTCTCCTCGCGAAGAAAGCCCTCCTTCGGGATGTCGGCTCCCGCAGCCCGCTCGGCCATATCGCCGTGCTGGAGCAGGAGCTTCTGGACGCGGTCAACCGGACAGGGATCGGACCCGGCGGCCTCGGCGGCCGATGCACCGCGCTGGCCGTGCACATCGAGACCTATCCGACCCACATCGCGGGCCTTCCGGTCGCGGTGAATGTGAGCTGCCATGCCACACGGCATGCATCGGGGCGCATCTGATATTCCGGGCGCACGCCCGCCGCGGATGAACGCGTCCGTCGCGGACGAATACGTCCGCAGCAGACGAATGAGTCTGCTGACAGGCCCTGTGATTCGCCATAGAACGGGACATGGAGTATGAGAGAAAAGATAACCCTGCCATGGACACAAGAAAAGCTGAGGACCCTTCACACGGGAGACAGGCTCCTGCTCACCGGCACGCTTTACACCGCCAGGGACGCGGCACACAAGCTCCTCTATGAGATGCTTCTGCGGGGGGACAGCCTTCCGGTCGGCCTTGCCGGCGCGACGATCTACTATACCGGCCCCTGCCCGGCGAAACCCGGCCGGCCGATCGGTTCGGCGGGCCCCACCACTTCCTGCCGGATGGACAAGTACGCCCCCCTGCTGATTGCAAACGGGCTTGCCTGTATGATCGGCAAAGGCGACAGGGATGAGGCGACATGCGACGCGATCCGGCAATACGGCGCTGCGTACCTCGGCGCGACAGGGGGCGCCGCGGCTCTGATCGCGGGATGCATCCGTTCCTCCGAGGTCGTGGCGTTCCCCGAGCTCGGGACGGAAGCGATCCGCAGACTGTATGTAGAAGATTTCCCGGCCATCGTCCTCATCGATCCGGAGGGGAACGACCTGTACCGGATCAACCGGGACCGCTACCGGATCATCTGAACGGCGCAGACGCCGCTGACGCAGCGCTGATCCCGGCACGGTACCCGCGCTTACGGATGCATTGCCGAATTTTCGTTTCTATAGTACAATTGGATCGTTCCGGCAGGTGATCCTGCGGAACATGAGGTTTGGAATGAATTGAAAGAATCAAAATGCCTCTTTACGAGTGCCAGGATGTTCTTTTAAGGCATATTTTCAGAACAAGGAGGTGTGAGTATGACTGAGATCACAAAGGATATGGTGATTTCCGATGTCCTGGACCTGGACCGCGGCACCGTGCCGATTTTTTTCAAAAACGGGCTGCATTGCCTCGGCTGTGCGATGTCTTCGGGGGAGACCCTTGAGGAAGCCTGTGAAGTGCATGGCATGGACTGCGACATCCTGATCAAGGAACTCAACGATTTTTTTGCGCAGAAGGGCTGATCCGGGATATCGTGATGGCAGCAGGAGCAATCCTTCTGCCGCAGCGGTGTTTTCTTGACATTCATGCCACTAGCCATTAGAATCAGACGTGCGCCCGGCGGGGCGCACGACATGCTGGTGTAGCTCAGCCGGTAGAGCAGCTGTTTTGTAAACAGCAGGTCGGGGGTTCGAATCCGTTCACCAGCTCCAAAGAGTTGAAAAGAGGATTTCACAACGGGAAATGCTATTTTA